>CAXEIY010000001.1:0-12773 GCA_963996245.1 uncultured Planctomycetia bacterium
AACTCCGACAGTGGTGATCAGGCCCGTCTGGTGCATGTCGTTGAAGGCGGTGACAGCGGATGGCGAATCGGCTATCAGTTCATTAACAACCCGCAACCGAGGGGCCCTTGGAACAGTGAGAAACTATGGCACCCTCACTTTCCGGGTCAAGCGGCTTATATTGTTCCACCTCTGGCCAATATTTCAAATGGACCATCAGGGCTCTCGTTCTATCCCGGTACAGGACTGGACGATCGATTCAACAACCATTTTTTTCTTTGCGACTTTCGGGGTAGTGCCGCAATCAGTGGGATCCATTCCTTCTCTGTAACCCCTTCGGGAGCTTCTTACAAAATCTCCAATTTTCAACCTTTTATCTGGAATATTCTGGCCACTGATATCGACTTTGGAACAGCCGGTGAAATTTATGTCAGCGACTGGGTCCAGGGATGGTCCAAGCCCGCCAAAGGGCGTATTTACCGAATTTATGATCCAACTGCTCGAGATAACGACAAAGTGCGAGAGGTGCATCGAATTCTCGCTGACAGCCTGTCCAGATACCCGACTGATATGTTGGGAGAGCTGTTGCAGCATTCCGACCGTCGCGTCCGGCAGGAATCGCAATTCGAGTTAGTCAGAAGAAATCAATCATCCCGTCCCTTGCTTCTTGAAATTGCAATTAAAGGTAATGATCTCCTGGCACGCATACATGCCATTTGGGGATTGGGACAGATTGCACAGCAAGAAGTAATCCCTTCTATACTGGACCCACTACAGAATCTCATAACAGATCCACACGATGAGATCCGCGCACAAATAGCCCGTGTTATGGGTGATTCACAATATGATCAGGGCGTCGATATGCTTAAAAAGTTACTTCAAGACTCATCAAACCGAGTACGCTTCTTCGCCGCAAACAGTCTCGGCAAATTAAAGCCAGACCACGCAATTGAGGATCTCTTTACTTTGATACGTGAAAATGACAACCGGGATCCCTATCTTAGGCACGCTGGGGTTATGGGGCTGGTGGGAACCGCAGACGTAAAAAGTCTGCTCGGCGCAAGTAATGACCCGTCTTCGGCTCTACGTCTCGCCATTGTTCTGACTCTCCGTAAAAAGAAAGATCCTGCTGTCTCACATTTTCTCAATGATCCTGACCCGGCGGTGGTTCTGGAAGCTTCACGCGCCATATACGACACCCCCATATCCGAATCGTTACCTCAGCTGGCATCCCTTATTACCCGACATGACTTGCCAATAGGATTGATGCGCCGTGTTCTCAATGCAAATTTTCACCTCTCCAGTACAACTGCTATTCAAAATATCGTTTCCATTACCTCAGATCAATCCGTAGCCATGGCGATTCGATTGGAAGCTTTATCTATCCTCAGAAGCTGGCCCAAGCCCTCCGGGCGCGACCGTATTACCGGGTTGTGGAGGCCGGTTAAGCCGGTTTTAAAGTCGCAAGTCGCACACCTCGTTCAACCTACACTGGCTTCTCTCATTCAAGACCCTGAACCTCAAATCCAGCAGTCTGCCATTTTAATGGCCGGAGACCTCTCCCTTGCATTCTCGGTGGATGCCCTCACTTCGCTGCTGAGGAATCATGACAATCCACCTCTCCATAGACAACTAGCCGTGACTTCGCTTACTAAAATTAATCCGCCCAAATTATTACAGATTCTTCGCACCGTTATCGATGACCCCCAGGATTCGGTACGTGCGATTGCACTGAGATCGTTAGCTAAACTACAACCCCGGGAAGCCGTTGAGCCCTTGCGAGAAATCCTTACATCTGGATCCATTGCTAACAAACAGTCGGCATTACACACACTTGGTGAGCTTTCAACGAATGGGGCGGACCGAATCCTCTCGGAGTGGATGCACAAGCTGCTTGAAAAAGACGTCGAAAAAGAACTCTATCTCGACCTGTTAGCTGCGTCAAAAAAACGCCCCTCACGTCGTCTCCAGAAGCTCGTCTCCGACTATGAATCACAACAATCTTCGGAAAACCTATTCGATACGTACCGTGAAACCCTGTGGGGCGGCAACGAAAACAGGGGGCGTGACCTGTTTTTCAATAAAATTTCCGTATCTTGCATGCGCTGCCACCGCGCTGAAAATAGGGGAGGAACGGTCGGACCAGATCTGGCAGGGATAGGTGAGAAGCGGGACCGTTCCTACCTCTTGCAATCTCTCATTACCCCTAATCAGCATATCGCAGAAGGTTACGGAACCACTCTTATTACAACCGTAGACGGAAAAGTACATACGGGTATCATTCGTCAGGAAAATGAAAGTATGATTCAAATTGTGACGGTTGACGCGGAAGTTGAGTTAATCGAAAAAGAAACGATTGATCTGCGTGAACAAGGCCTTTCTGCCATGCCCGAAGATCTCGTCAAGCAACTCACCAAGTCAGAAGTCCGTGATCTGGTTGAATTTCTGGTCCAATTGAAGCAGTAACATATCTTCAACCGCACCGATGTCTCCACGTTTCTTTGAAAAAGGATTCGTGGTATCTACTCTCGTATGATCCTCCGTTGTTCAGCAACTTTTTAATTGCGAATTTGTGCTGAAAAACATGTATTACTTTTACAAGTAGTTTCTTGAATCGTCTTGATGAGCAACTCGACGGCATTCCAGATAAGACAATTACCGTTCTATTGCTGACCCGCTTCGTGCCGGAAACAATCCTTCCAAAATAGATCTAACCGAAGTTTTCTGTGAAAACCTGGTCATTGAAACCTACAAACAATGTTTTGCCACGACGCATGGTCGGTGCCCGTAAGTTGCCACTTGGACCGATCAGATGCTTCAGGATAAACTCCCGATCCGGAAGATCCTTTTTCATATTGATCGTAACGACCTTTTTACCCCGAGTCGCAACAACCTTGCTAACCGTCTGTGCCATTTCAAATGCAGCATCCGCACCATATTTTTCCTTATTTGAATTAGCCTGAACTTTCACACTCATTTCATTCTTCGCAAGAAACTCCTGCGCACGCACACAAGTTTTTCAACCCGGTCGATGATAATACCAGTCAATTACGGTAGACATCCGGTCTCTCCTTGTACATGAATCTTGCCCAAACAGCAGGCTACTGAATAAGCCTTTGCTGTCAACCGACAAAACAACGATCTCTCGACTATCAATCTGCGTGCTTTTCTCTCAAGCGAGGTGACAATCTTAATATCAACTGCGCACGCTCAAACTCATTTAACCAGTCATCGACAATCAATCGAGGCATGTCTTCCTCTGAACCCACGGTCATTTCATCCAAAAGAGGTATGCCTTCTCGTACGACTAACTGACGATAGCGGCTGAGAGTCCGGTCACCCAAACGACTGACTTCAAAATAGTCTTCACTCAGAAAAACGAGTACCGGCACACGGTGGCCGCCATTGATCGACAACTGCTCCTGTATTTCAGAATGATCGTCTCGATCCAGAAAACGGATCTGTATTCGAGGATTCTTTTCTGAAAATGCCTGGAATACAGGTGCTTGATCAACGCAGTCGCCACACCATGTACCTGCCAAACAAAGCACCTTCATTTCCCTTACAAATGATTCCAGTCGTCGCTGCTGTACCTCATCCAGAATTACTTGTGCACGCGATTCCTCCCAACGCTTACGGTCACCCGCTGACGCATACTGGTCAAGAAATTGATTGTATTCCAATCCCTCAGTAAATCTGGGTTTCCAATTCAGTGTCATCCTTTTTCCTATTGATTTGGACCACAACTCAGTTATGTTCTTGTCACTTCACAGTTGTTCAGAACCCGCTGCCACACAGGTTACCTGTTTTTTGAAAACAGACGCATCTGATTACCAGTCGAAAGGGTACCTCATGCCTGCTGCAGAACAAAGTAGTTTTGATGTTGTTAACTATAATTTTCAGTTCGCAGCCAACTTATTGCACCTCGAACCCGAATTTGCCTTTCTGCTTCAAAATCTGGACCGTGAACTTCGCGTAGAAGTCCCCATAACCAGAGACGATGGCTCACTTACGGTACTTCGAGGTTTTCGAATGCAGCACAACAACGCGCGTGGCCCTTTCAAAGGAGGAATTCGTTATCACCCAGAAGTCGACGAAGATGAAGTGCGTGCGCTCGCATCGCTAATGACGTGGAAAACGGCCATAGTGGGGGTTCCCTTTGGTGGTGCAAAAGGAGGTATTGCTATCAATGTGGATGACTTCAGTCCAAAGGAACTCGAAAGAATAACCCGGCGTTTTACAGACGTTATTGATCCCATTATTGGCCCGCAGATCGATATCCCGGCACCCGACGTAAACACCAGTGCCCAGACCATGGCCTGGGTCATGGATCAATACACACGTCACCATGGTTATGTCCCCGCCGTGGTAACCGGCAAACCCGTTTCACTGGGTGGTTCACAGGGCCGTAAGGAGGCAACGGGCCATGGGGTTGCGCTGATAACACGAGAGGCAGCCAAGTTCTATGGTATCGAGCTCAAGAATGCCCGAGTGATCATTCAGGGATTTGGAAACGTCGGATCCCAGGCAGCCAAATCACTCTACGAAATGGGGGCCACCATTATTGGGATCAGTGACGTACATGGAGGCAAGTTTCAGCCAAATGGCATCGATATGGCAGACGCCTGGGATATACAGCAGCAGGAACATAGCATTAAGAATCTTTCCTCGGTCGAAGATATCTCAAACCATGACATGCTGGAGCAGGAGTGTGACATTCTCATTCCGGCCGCCCTGGACCGTGTTATCACGGATTCGAATGCGGAACGTCTTCAAGCACAATTGATTGTTGAAGGCGCCAACGCACCTACCACTTTCGAAGCAGACGCTATCCTTGACAGTCGTGGAATCCATGTGATTCCTGACATTTTGGCCAATGCCGGCGGTGTTACTGTCAGCTATTTTGAATGGGTGCAAAATCTCCAGCAATTCAACTGGCCACTGGAAGAAATCAATACCCGGTTGGAAAACATACTGACCAGCTCTTTCAGTCATGTTCAAAACGCCGCTAAAGAACACCAAACAACCCTTCGAATCGGCGCCTTTATTTTAGCCGTTCAGAGAGTGGCTGAGGCAACACGGCTGCGAGGAGTATGAACCGAACTGGCTCTCATCGGAACTCCATTACCAAAACAAACATATGCTTGTGAACAGACTTTCCTGCCTTGTTTTTATACACATTTCCCATTAAGCAAGCAGGTCTTTTATCCCTCTTTAACCACACGGCTCTGCTGATGCCACATACACAATCCTGCAACCAGCACATGCTTCATAATGCCAATCGCGATGACACAACCAACCACTCCCAAGGTAGCAATCCAACACGTAACCGCTATAAAAGTAATTCCTGCAATAAGTGTCAAAAGACTAAACTGATTGGGTGAATGTGCCATGTGCTGCGCCTTCCCGTGTCGAAAGAATGAGCGTTGCTTCCAACATCGTATCACACGCCTATTCATGATAATATATTATCAAACAGTCTCATGGACGTCATCCGATCCTTCCCATCTGTTCCTTAGTCTGTCGAACATTGAAACCAGTATCCCCAGAGCCCGTTTCTCTGCCCCATGTGCCTAACGGAACTTCCGTGCAGAGGCGACTGAAAGTGTTGGCCTTCAGTGTAATTCCACTCTTCCTGTTCGTCACTGTCTGCGAGCTACTTTTAAGGTGGACAATCGCCCTCCCCCCTCTAGTCCCCTTTAGCCCCGAGGTTTACGAAGACCGAAACCTGTTCTGGCGGGTCAAACCAAATTTGGACACCACCTGCATCCGCGGAGGCCATTCTCTTAAAACCAATAACTTCGGTTTTCGTAATAGCCCGATATCTCCAAAATCCATTAATGAAAAGCGCATTCTGTCCATGGGGGAATCCACCACTTACGGTGACTATGTTCAGATTCATGAAACGTATTCTCACATAGTTGAACAGGCGCTGAATCGCTCCCAGTCCACCAACCAATATCGCCTAATCAACACGGGAGCCCCCTCCTATACTTCCTTCCAAAGCTTCCGCTTGCTTAACGAGCTAGTCGATCAGTTACAACCGGACGCTGTCCTGCTATACCACGAAGGGAACGATTACCTTCCATCTGGATGGGGTTCTTCAACCGGAAGAGCGGAAACCGACCCCGAGCGATGGAACCGACTGAACCAAACTCCATTCTTCTGGTGGCTCGGTCGCCTACGCATTTACCGAACACCCGCATCCTGGTTCCGATCGCCTCCCCATAATCAGCAGACCTTAAACTCCGCCTACAACTATTTCGGTAACCGTATCCCGAGCTTGCCCACACGCCTAACACCTGAACAACAAACCCATGTGCTCCATCAATTTAAGAATCTTTGCGTCAAGAAAAACATCCAACTACTACTCATTCACCCGACCTATCTTCGCACCATTCCACATCAATGTCCTCTGACTCGCTTCGCTAACCAAAATCATATTCCACTTTTCGAAACCTATCCTCTGTTTGCTATTGCATCCGAAAAGATCAATTCGCGCCTATTCGTGGACCCCGCCCACCCTACGGCTGAAGGACATCAGCGTATTGGTAAAGCCCTGGTTCCTTTTATCCTTCAACATTTCCAACCCACCACACCTTAATCTCCCTCTACATGCCTTGTTGGTTTTTCAGAATTAATAATTTTTTTCCCTTGACCCCGACACGCCGTTTCGGATATCTAATGCCCCTCTAACTCTCCTCTCCCTTTCCGAAAATCTATTCTTGATCCTGGACAACTGTGTCCGAGTGCTGCTACCTGGCATTGCCAATAGCGGTCTAGGACCAGCTGACCTGCGATCGCATTCTGCATTAAGAATAATCGCCTATAGCGCGAAAGGAGTCTGCGTTGGAAAGGGCTAGTCGAATCATCGCTTGTTTCGTTATCGCCGGTATCACCTTGAGTTCGGCAAAGGCATTGGCATTTGTCGCTCCCGAGGAAAACGGCTCAAAGGTAGTTGCTTCCAAAAAAACAACTACAGCCACAAAGCGTTCCATACGAGCGCAAAGTCAATCCCGCGATGGTAAGCAACTGCTGGTCGATGCACGCGCTGCCTACGTACGCGGCGATTACAATTTAGCTACTGCCTTAGCTAAAGAAGCAGAGCTGAATGGCGGAACACCCGGATTACTTTTCCGTATCTGGGGCAATGACACCCCACAAAAGGTTCTGTCTGATGTTGCCAAAGCTCGAGCACGACAACAATCCGCCTCGGCACGCGCTGTCACACTGCAGCAGCGAAGCGAACCCTCCGCCCCTGTCGCAGCGATACCTTCGACAGGTCGTTCCTACTCCGTGACACAAAGCCCCCAGCCGACTGTGACCTCGCAAGTCGTCACTCCTTCGGCTCCGGTTTTGTCTACCACCACGCCCACGCCAACTGCCGTCCGAAGCAGCGTGCCGCCAACAACCAGCCCTCTGACCGCCCAGGAACGGCAGTCCCTAAGCCAGCAACTCGTGCAAATGGCACGACGCCATCTCGCGCAAGGACAAATCGCCGAGGCCAAAGATCTGTCACACAAAGCCAGAACTTGGGACGCTTCCGGAGCCAGCGCGTTTGGTGATGGCCCCAATGCGGTTCTGCAGGATATTGCCCAGTACGAACAAATTGAAAAGAACGCTCAGGCCGGTAACGCAACTCATGAACTTGCTCTTCAGCAATACAACTGGCTTTTAACTCAATCCAGAAGGCTCCACAATCAAGCCGACCTGGATCTAGCACAACAGCTGGCCCAGCAAGCTGCTGCCACCGCTTTATCGCCTTCAGCAACTCCAGCTTTTACGGCAGAAATGATGCTGAAACAGATCACTAACACTCGAGCCAAATCGAGTCAGGCTGTCGTACCAGCCAGTGCTCAATTCAGTACCGATTCATCACCAATACCTCAAGGTAAATCGCCAACGCCGGCCCCTCTTGCTCCGCAGGGATCCCTTTCCACCCTCACGCAAGCACAGCCGGTCCCGGCACAGCCTCTTTCTGAAAATGAGAAGTTTGCAGCACAAAATTACGATTCCTATCAACTACATCGACTGGGTGTCGACGCCATGACACGCAGACAGCACGAACGTGCCATAACCTATTTTCAAATGGCGCTTGCAAAGGGTGATCGCCTCGATCGTGACACCCGTCAGCAGATCCAGGATCACCTGGTAGGATTATACCCCAAAGTTCGTACCACGAACGACCTTCAGCAACCTCTGCGTCAGGCCGCCCACCAGCAGGACTCGCTCGGACAAGCTGAGTCCGTTCAGCAGCTTCGGGTCGAAAAACTGGAACTAGAAACCCGTACTGCCATTTCTCAGGCACAGCAGTTACGTAAAAGTAAGCCCAATGAGGCACTGGTACAGCTCCGTGAGGCTAAATCCCAGCTGGATCAATCCGGCATCACCGATATTCGTCTAACCGCATTACAACGACGGATTAACAGTCTGATAGCCGACCTCGAAATCTATCGTCAACAGTACGGTGCCGCTCTGGACCTTCTGGAACAGAACGAAACTACCGAACAATCCATTCAGCTCGATCAAAAACGTGAAATCGCCATTCAAACAGAATTGGCTGAACTGGTTGATCGATACAATCAATTGATTGACGAAAGGCGTTTTGCTGAGGCTGTGGTTGTTGCGGAAAAGGCCAAAACACTGGCCCCCGACGAAACCGTAACTGAAAGCATGCTTAACCGATCTCGTATTCTATATAACGAGGCATTAGTCAGAACGCAGCAATCCCGAAAAGAGACTGGTTTTCTTTCCGGTATCCAAGATGCCGATGCCGCTTTGATCAACCCCTTAGTTGGCGATAGTGAATATGTCTTTCCAGAAAGCTGGTCTGAATTAGTCAATCGTAGACGCGATGTAGAATCCTATCACAGGGTCAATCGCACGGCCAAAGAACTGGCAATCGATGACGCCTTACGCAAAACCGTTACTCTACAGTACGAGCAGACCCCTCTGGCGTCCGTTTTGAAGGATCTTGCCACTCAGTCCGGGATCGACATCGTACTGGATCCTGAAGGGTTCAACGATTCCGGAGTTAACACGAACACTCCCGTCACCATTGACGTTGATGGTATTATGCTTAAAAGTGCCCTCAACCTTATTCTGGAACAACTGCATCTCATACACGTCGTGCGGGATGAAGTTCTTAAAATAACCACAGAAGCCAGAGGTCGAGGCGAACTGTTTCCGGTTGTTTATCCGGTAGGCGACCTTGTCCTCCCGATTCCCAATTTTACCCCTAATGGTTCCAGCGTAGGCAGCATGCTCAATCAGGCCGTACTTGGTGCTCACACACCCACCAGCGGTGCTCCGATTGCCGTGGCTCAACCCACGGGTACCCAGGCACAGGATAACGTGCAGATTGCAAGCAACGTCCTGGCCCAGCTTGGTACTGGTGGTATGGGTGGTAGCACGGGATCATCAGCAGGAGCAGGATTTCCTCAGTTCGCAGGGCCCGGTGAAATGTTCCCCGATGCCGGTGGTGCAGCTAATGCGGATTTTGATTCTCTGATAGAACTGATCCAAGAGACCATCGAACCTGATAGTTGGGACGAAGCAGGAGGTCCAGGATCCATTCGTGAATTTCCTCTTAACCTCAGTATCATTATCAGCGCTACTCAAGATGTGCATGACCAGATTGAGTCTCTTCTGGAACAGTTAAGACGACTGCTGGATCTCCAGTTAGCCGTTGAAGTCCGTTTCGTTACACTGACCGATAACTTCTTTGAACGTATTGGTTTAGATTTTGATTTCGATATCGACGACGACACAGACAAACCGTTTCAGGTATTTGGACGGCGTGATCCTGAGTTTACACCTGAATATGTTACTCCAGACGCAGCTGGCGAATTTGCTGCTGCCCAGAACCCGCCCCGTGATTTCCAAGACCGAGACCACCTCAGTGGAACCACTGTCGGCATGAGTTCCCCTGGTATCTTTTCCGTTGACCTCGATGTGCCATTCCGGCAAAACTCCTTCAACATCGGCGTACCACAGTTTGGTGGTTTCACACCCGATGCCGGAGCACAATTAGGCTTTGCTATCCTGAGTGACATTGAAGCCTTCTTCTTTATCAATGCTGCACAGGCTGACCGTAGAACAAATGTAGTACAAGCCCCTAAGGTCATCTTGTTTAACGGACAGTTCGGTGTAGTTGTTGATATCGTTCAACGACCATTCCTGATTAGCGTTATCCCGATGATTGGACCGGGTGCCGTTGGCTTCACGCCGATTATCCAGCCGTTCCCTACTGGCACCTTCATGTTTGTGCAGGGAATCATTTCAGCTGACCGACGCTACGTCAGGTTGAACGTTTTCCCCTTCTTCTTCCAGCTGGGTGAAGTGTTCACCTATACCACGAACCTCGGTGCAGTTGGAGGAGGCGGTGGTTTGCTGGGTGGAGGTGGTGGTGGAGCTCAAAATACACCTGTCACACTGCAATTCCCCATCATGGCGACCACTACGGTCTTGACGACTGTCAATGTTCCGGATGGTGGTACCGTACTGCTTGGTGGTGTTAAACGAGTGAACGAAGGTCGTACGGAGGCTGGAGTACCGATTCTTAACAAACTTCCGTATGTCAATCGTTTGTTTAAAAACGTGGGTACTGGTCGTGAGACACAAAGCCTCATGATCATGGTGACACCTCGAATTATCATTGGGGAGGAAGAAGAAGAGCTGCAAGGAGCTGCTTTGTAACTGCAGTCACTTCGCCTTTTTAACCTTAAAAGGTCTGTCAGGTAAAACCTGACAGACCTTTTTTTTAACATAAAAATGCCTTTGTCTTACGAAAGAACACGGTCCCTCAACTCGGCAATTTTCTGTCCACATGCTTCGCGGGCTTGTGCCATACCCTTTGGCGTAGGATTTTCGGAACGAACATAATTCAAAACGATATCTTCTGCTTCCATAAATTCCTTACACACGTGTGCCACTTGACTGGCAATTGCCGCCGGTACCGTGGTAACGCCATTTCGATCTCCATGAAGCAGGTCTCCGGGATAAATGGTCATCCCCCCGACGTGAACGGGAACGTTTATACTAAGGGTATGACAATATCCATGTGCACACATCACGCCCCCCACAAAGGTGGGAAATCCTATCGCTTCTACCTGATCCAGATCTCGCCCGCCGCCGCTGGTGATTAGGCCTGCTGCACCAAACGCTTGATAGGTTGTACACATCACCTCTCCAAAGGTCGCTGCTGCCGGTGGATCATCAATATCCTGAAACACTACCACTGCTGGTCCCGGTAACTCGGTAAAAGATTCAACCTGATCACTCATTGAAGAATAAATATCACCACTTTTCGGAGGTGACGCCGAACGAAAGGTTGCCGTAGAGGCATATCCAACCATCGGAGGCATCTGAGGGAAACAAGCCGTTATCCGTTGATCCATGTAACCCTGATCTCGTGGTCTAATATCAAATAACTCAATCACATTGCAGATCGTCGGTGTGTCATATTTGCTCAACAGTTCCAGATCTGAAGCAGATATTCCTTCATATTGTCCCATTAGTCGAACTCCCAAATTGAATGCTTGTCCCAGTACAACCGACAGTCAGACGACTTCTCTCTCCTATTCCGTCGAAGCCGTATCCATTAATTGAATGGATCGTATCTAACACTACCGGTTTAACTGACAAAAAAAGCCCGGCCAGGTACCGGCCGGGCTTATTTACCCTTTTCTGTTTATCGCCTCCCAGCGATACAGCCTATTGACCTTTAATACATGTCGTCATATCCACCGCCAGCCGCAGCACCTGCTTTTTCACCTTCTTTAGGTATTTCAGCAACCAATGCATCGCTGGTTAACAGTAGACTGGAGACACTCGCCGCATTTTCAAGTGAAGTCCGAACCACTTTGACCGGATCGATGACGCCACGTTTAACCAAATCCTCATATTTGTCGGTTGCGGCGTTGTAACCATTATTACCACTGAGTTCACTGGCTTTTTGAACAACCACTCCACCATCTTTGCCAGCATTTTCAGAAATCCAGTAAAGCGGTGAACGACAGGCTTCTTGGACGATATTAAATCCAATCTCTTCATCGTAAGACAGGCCCTTAGCTTTGATCCCCTGACTTGCACGAAGCAATGCGATACCGCCTCCTGGAACGATTCCTTCCTCAACGGCTGCCCGAACGGCGTGTAGTGCGTCTTCAACCAAAGCTTTTTTCTCTTTCATTTCACTTTCTGTCGCAGCACCCACGTTAACTTTAGCCACCCCTCCAGACAATTTCGCAACACGTTCTTCAAGCTTCTCTCGATCATAGTCGCTAGTCGATTCCTCCAACTCACGTCGAATTTGATCAATCCGAGCTTTCAGATTAGCGGTTTTTCCACCACCCTCGATGATCGTGGTATTATCTTTGTCAATTACCACACGCTTGGCCTGACCCAGGTCTTCAAGCCCAAGGTTTTCCAATTGAATGCCCAGGTCTTCGAAAACAGCCTGACCTCCTGTAAGAATCGCAATATCCTCCAGCATGGCCTTCCGACGATCTCCATACCCTGGTGCTTTGACCGCTGCACAACGAAACGTGCCACGAATCTTATTGATCACCAACGTTGCAAGTGCTTCACCTTCCACTTCCTCACAAATGATGAGGAGTGGTTTGCCGGTATTAGCAACTTTCTCCAGAACAGGAAGCAATTCTTTTACATTGGTTATCTTCTTTTCGAAAATCAGAAGATATGCATCTTCCAGCTCACATTCCATCTTTTGTGGGTCCGTAACGAAGTATGGAGAAAGGTACCCACGATCAAACTGCATACCTTCAACCCACTCC
>CAXEIY010000002.1:0-10881 GCA_963996245.1 uncultured Planctomycetia bacterium
ATACGATTCCGAGCATCCTTCTATTTATTTCAGTTTACGATTGTCCTCATATTACCAGGCATCCAGCGCATGTAACGCGTTTAGCGAGCGATCCAAATAACGGCTATTTCAAGTCATTGTCGGAAATTTCTCTTATCCAGATATTCCGAAAAGCAACCGGATCCAGGTGTCCGGCAAAGCCGAAATGTCCGGCAGACCGACTGACACCGGGTGGAAGGCCGCCATCTTTAGATTCCGTCACCTCACTTAAATCCGCATCGAGTATAGTAAAGCCATTAAGATCCACTTTGAAATGACTTCCCTGCACAGTTACTTCTTGAAAATTCCACTCTCCGGTGGGACGAAGATAACCGCGATGCGCTGCAACCAGACCGTATATGGACCCATGGTATTGGCGTGCATCCAGGTCGGCGTATTTCGGATGTTCCGAATCGATCACCTGGAGTTCCAACCCATCAACATGAGGGGCACCTGTTCCCGCAAAACGGATCGCTAATCCGTTATTACCACCGGGAGGCAGCTTAAATTCCAGTTGTGCAACGAAATCCCGATACACTCGCTTCGTAAACACATTTCCGCCCTCACCTTCCTTGCAGGTTATTGCCCCATTTTTAACCTCATAGCTCTGCACATCACCGGTCCATCCGCTGAAGTCGTGCCCATTGAATATGCGACTGAAACCCTCCTGTTTCCTGCTGCGTGTCGCGAGTTTTGCATTGGCCTCATCTGCCGGGATTTCACGCACATATATATTTCGAAACCACAGATTGTTTCCATGTGACTGTAATTCAATCTGATCTCGACGATAGATCGGAAGATTTCGTTCCCAATAATTTTCCATGACCACATCGTCAACCACACGAAGCCCATTAAGATCTACCGTCAGCCGTTCACCAATCATACTAATGTAAAACGTATTCCATTCCCCCACCGGTTTATCCGCATGTACGAGAGGAAATCTTGCATGGTTCTGATTGTTCCATAATGAGCCCGATCCCTGATCCGCTCCAAGACGAAAATAGTCTTCAAACTTCGTATCCCAAATCTGTATCTGTGGGCTGCCACGAACATAGATTCCGCTGTCGCCACCCCGTTTGATCTTCCAGTCCACGTATAACTCGAAATCCCCGTAATCCTTTGCCGTACACAAGCTGTCTCCCATCCCGTCAAACTGAAGAACGTCATCCACTACCTGCCAGTGCTCACGCATTTTTCGGTCCGCTTCTTTTTGTGCGATTGCCAGTGCCTCGACAGACATTTCAGAACGTGTTTTAGGATTTGCAACAAGACCTTTCCATCCGGCCAGATCCTGTCCATTAAACAGGGAAGTGAATCCAGCTGCCTTCCCCATCACACTGACAAGGGTGACTTCTGCCCCTTGTTGTCGCTTGCTTTCATCAGCAGCTTCCATGAACGCGTATATTTCCAAGGTTTCTTCAGCACTAACAGGTACCTTGCCCGATCGGAAGAAACGAACAATTTCAACCACCAGAGGTCGGTACGTGTCATAGGAGCCTACGTCAGCCTCCCCCTTGTCTCCGCGGGCTCTTCCACCATAACCTTTACCCTCGCGGAACACTCCTACACGACCATTTTCCCATTTTCCATGCACGACGATTTTACCATCTTCAAGGGTTCGACGGACCGATTGGCATCCGGTTCCCATAACCGTGAACAACGATTCGACACCGTGTATGCCATACCAGAAAAGATCCGGATGGGTTTTTTCAATTGAAGCCGGGCTGTGTGTTTCGCAGTACTCAACGCGACCCAGCGCACCGGCACGGGCACGCTGTGAGTCACTGCCAAAACGCAGTGACGATGAAGAGAACACGGGAACACCTGCCAATTCAGCTTCACGATATATCGCAATGGCATCTTCCAGTGTACCAGCCACCGGTTTATCAATAAAAACCGGCTTACCCGCTTTCAGTACCGGCCTTATCTGTTCGAGATGGGGCCTTCCATCGTTGGTTTCCAGCAATACGGCATCAACACGTGTCAGTAATGCTTCAATTGAGTCAACAATTTCAACCCCATGTTCCTTGACCGCTTCAATGTAACCGGGAACCCTTACAACACTACTTTCAATGTCTGGACTCCCCTTCGGGTAAGCTGCTACAACGGAACATCCGGCGAGTTCCGGCGGTGCGTTCGGGTCATTCAATATCTTGGTAAACGCGACAACGTGCGAAGTGTCGAGTCCAATTATTCCTACGCGAATAGGGTTCGAGTCGTCCGCGAAACCAGGAATACAAAGGGTTGTCAGTATGAGGCTGATGAGGCTGATGCGCACCATCGTAATCTCCATGGGAAATAGACAATCGAGGATGATATGACGTTCTGCAGACAGCGTACATGACGGATATTCCCGAAGCTAATTCTACCGGCCTCGAGTCCGACCTTCATTTATTCAAACCAGGTTTTCGATCATGCATGTAATCTTCAGGTGGCCATTGGGTCATACAGACCGTCCCATTATAAAAACAACATCCGCCAGCGAAAGGGTGTTCTTCCCCGGGACGCCAATTCGGCGGTATTTTCCTTTCCGCAGCTGTCAACACACTGGACACCTGTTAAATCCTGTGAGCAGGATGCCGTGTCTCATGAACCATGTTTTTACAAGGCGCGTTCAGAAAGAGTCAGGCAAGTAACCCTTTGACAACCTCACCTTCCACATCCGTCAAACGGTAATCACGGCCCTGAAAACGATAGGTCAACTGAGTGTGATCAAACCCCAGCAGATGTAGCACGGTGGCATTTAAATCATGGACGTGAACCGGATCACGAGCAATATTGAAACCCAACTCATCGGTTTCCCCGTGCACGTGGCCCCCTTTCACAGCACCTCCGGCAAGCCAGATGCTGAAGCAACGATTATGATGGTCACGACCGTCACGAACATCCCCCTTTACCTGCACCATGGGAGTCCGTCCAAATTCGCCCCCCCAGACAACCAGTGTGTCTTCAAGAAGTCCACAGCGTTTCAAATCCTTAACCAGGGCAGCTGTAGGTTTGTCAGTTTCCAGGCAGTTCTTCTTGATACCGTTGGTAAGATCCTGATGGTGATCCCAACGTTCATGGAATAATTGTACAAAACGAACTCCGCGTTCCAGTAGTCGACGAGCGAAAAGACAATTTCGAGCGTAGGTTGATTCTTTGACATCCTTGATGCCATAAAGGTCAAAGACCTCCTGAGATTCACTCTCCAGAGCCATCAGTTCAGGTGCACTGCTTTGCAATCGATATGCTGTTTCATAACTTTGAATACGTCCGGCTATGGCAGGGTCTCCATACTGCTCAAACGCCAGTTCATTAAGCCGTCTCAGACTGTCAAGCGACACCCTCTGTGTCTCTGTATCGAAACCTCGTGGATTCGACAGGTACAACACAGGATCACCACTACCCCGGAAGGGAATACCTCCGTAAGACGTGGGCAGAAATCCACACCCGTAGTTACTGGCTCCTCCACTGGTCCCACGACCAGCACTACTGAGCACTACGTAACCAGGCAAATCTGCACTCTCACTACCCAATCCATATACCGTCCAGGCCCCCAGACTGGGCCGACCAAACTGCTGACTTCCGGTATACATCATAATCTGAGCCGGTGCATGATTGATCGCTTCTGTGTGCATCGATTTTATCAGACACATATCGTCAGCAATCTCAGCCGTTCGAGGAAGAAATTCACTAAGTACCATTCCACTCTGTCCGCTGTTGTTAAAATTACATCGAGGACCAAGTAATGAGGAATTCGGATTGATAAACGCTGATCGATACCCCTCCAGCAATTCCGCTGGAGGTAACTGGCCATCATGTCGCGTCAATGACGGCTTATGGTCGTACAGTTCCAGATGACTCGGTGCACCAGCGTGACAAAGGTAGACCACCCGTTTCACTCGTGGCGTAAAATGAGGTTTTTGGGGCGCAAGAGGTCCCTGGACCGTATCTGCTTCTGCATCAGTTGAAAGCAAACTGTGCAAAGCAATACTGCCCAGCCCCATACTACAATCACGTAAAAACCATCGACGCGAAATACCACGTCGGCGTTCCTGCTCAAGAGCGGACCAGTCAACCATTTCAAATACCTCAATTCTTAGTCAGGGTTTCGTCCAGATTCAGCAACACGCGTGCTGTTATTGTCCACGCCGCTGCATCCTGAGGAGTCGTACCTTCGGGAATCATGGGAAGCTTGGTCGAATCACCAGTTGCTACTTCATTAATCGACAACCATCCATCGGACAATTGTTTCCGTCGGTTGCTGAGAAGCGATTGCAAAGCATCTCGCTCTGCCATGGTTGGCAGTCGCCCCGTACAAAGTCTGAATGCAAATACTGACCTCTGTTCATCATCAGGACCTCCCTCTCGAAGAACACGCAACGCAAACGCTCGGGCAGCCTCAACAAAGATCGGTTCGTTCAATGATACCAGGCTGGCTAGCGGGGTATTGGAACGAACCCGACGGACACAGGACAAATCTGCATTAGGTGCATCAAATGTAGTCAACGCTGGATCGGGCATCGAGCGTTTACGGAAAAGATATACTGCTCTACGATAACGCTGGCTGTCTTCAGGTGTCTTCCAGTATTTTGGCGGAGAGAAGGTATCCTGAAGGACACTATCCGGAACGGGTGGATAAGTACTCGGACCACCCAGGTCACGGTTCAGAATGCCGGCCACACTTAACGCAATATCACGCACAACCTCAGCATCTACACGAAAGCGAGGTCCGCGTGCCAGCCACCGATTGCGAGGATCTTTTTCGAGCTGCTGTGCGGTTATTCTTGAACTCTGTTGGTACGTTTTACTGTTGACAATAGTGCGAATAAGCTGCTTATTGCTCCAGTTCTTATCCATAAACTCAACAGCCATCCAGTCCAGCAGTTCCATAAAACGGGGTTGAGGTGCACGTGTGCCAAAATCCTCAGATGTTTCAACCAGTCCGGTGCCGAAAATCGCCTGCCAGACACGATTCACCTGAACTCGTGATGTCAACGGGCTCCTCCGGTCGGTGAGCCAATGAGCAAACTCTAGACGATCCGGATCGGGTTTGGACATTGTGTGCAGCACAGCAGGCACGTGAGGTGAAACCGGGTGCGAGGGGTTTTCCCAACTCCCCCTCTCGAGCAGGTAAGTGGAACGATAATCCTCTTTTGTCCGAGCCCTCACCGTTAACACACTGGTCCGCGCTTCTGGGTACTGGGACTGAAGAGTCATGATTGTTTCGTTCAGCTCTTCCAGTTCAACGACACTCTGACGCCAGCATGAAAACAGTATCTCGTGATCCCGTTGACTGCGTATGGCATCCGGTTTGGCCATTGCCAAGGCTGCCGCGTAATCGTACTGTGCGGCAACAGGATTGCATCGGCCAGTTTCAGCCAGACGCATTCTCCCTAACTGCGTAGTCTGTCGACCATCACCGGGCGCACTGTGTTTGAAAACAAGAAGAACCTTTAATCGGCTGCCCTCAGGCAACGACAACGGCTGCTTAAAAGGTACCACCGCAACCGAGTCCGTATGTCTCAATCGCGGCCCTCGGTCGGCACGCCAAGCGGTACTTTCTTTTCCGTCAACCAGGAATGCAATCGGCCCCACACGACGATCCACTTCGGTGTCTCCCTCTTGCACTTTTCCTTCCAGAATCGATTCCTTTTCTGCAAAGTCAGTGGTGACCTCGGCCAGGTCTATCTTGTTCCATGATTCCTCGCCGGCACACTGGTATTCGACACTCAGTTCTGTAATGGCAAAGGTCCCTCTGAAGCTGCGTCCCGGGCCGCCATATGGAAGGTCACCGTGTGTTAGTGCTTCCAGTCGCAGTCCCGTCATTTCCGAGACCGTGGGCTGTGCAATCAGATACATCTCACCGGTGGTAGTCGGGTGACCAAGAACCATAACACTGTGGTCATCGAGTTCCACTGGATGATTAACCCCTCCAACCCATACGGCCTCCTGGGGATCGAGCACTTTCCAGGGAATGAAGTCGGAACGCTGTTCCGATTCCCATTGTATAAGACGCTGTTTCCAGTCCGGATACATAGATTTTGCGGTCTCATTCTGTTCCTCAATGGCCTTACCAATTGTGTCAATGGCTTGCAGTTGCTCAGGGGTGTATACCCACGACTGCGCTTCATAGGTATCGTTCAAAAAACTGAATATCCCGTAATATTCATCCTGGGTAATGGGATCGAATTTGTGGCTGTGGCACTGAGCACACTGCAGGGAAAGGCCAAGTACGGCTTTACCAATACAGTCCATTCGATCAAAAATGCCTTCCATGCGAAATTGCTCCGGAACAATCGCACCTTCTTCATTGACCATACCGTTGCGCAGAAAACCTGTGGCAACCAGCTGATTCTGATTTCTATTCGGTATCAGATCACCGGCTATCTGATCCCGAACAAACTGATCATAGGGCAAGTCATTATTGATCGCCTCAATCACCCAGTCACGCCAGGCCCACTGATCACGAGCCAAGTCTTTCTCATAGCCATTGGTGTCTGCGTATCTCGCTACGTCCAGCCAGTGACGGGCCCATTTTTCACCATAGTGAGGACTCTTAAGTAATTCATCCACCAACAAGGACACCGCGTTGGCACAATCCTGTTCAGCAGCGGATACGAAAGCGTCCATTTCATGGGGTGCCGGGGGAAGCCCGACAAGATCAAGATATATACGTCGGCAGAGCACCGAATACGGAGCGCGCACCGCGGGTTGCATTCCCTGTTCATGCAGTTTTTCTCTGACCAGTATGTCAATCGGATTCTTTGCTTCATCGTCATGCGCTACCAAGTCTTTTTTGTGTGGCTCACGGAAGGCCCAGTGCCCGCTCGAGTTCGCACCCTGGGCTATCCATCGGGTTAGCCGACTAATCTGATCTTCACTCAGTGCATTCTGCTGGTCAATCGGAGGCATCACCTGTGCAGGATTCGAGGAACTCACACGCTTCAGCAGCACACTCTCCGAAGGGTTTCCTGGCACAATAACAGTTTGACCATCCCCAGAGAGAGACTGGGACACCGGAACCTGGTCCAGTCGCAGTCCGGCCTGTCTTGCACCCGAATCAGGACCATGACACTGAAAACAGTGTTCTGCAAGAATGGGACGGATGTCTTTTTGAAAATCAATCGTTGCGTCTGCCCAGGCTGACACCCACATACAGGAAAAGTGAAGCATGACCGCACACGTCAGAACCATTTTATGACTGTTGTTCAACACGCTATCTGCTCCTCTTGGCAGCGGAACCCTTGTCCACTTATTATCTGAATCGGTCGATCCATCTCAACACGAGTCGCTCTGCCACGTTCGTGAATGATGACTATTCCGGATCATAACACTCCCTGGTGTTGTGAATCCATGTAATATATTGCCATCCTTCCAAAATACGAATCGTCTTCCCGTTGTTTATAGAACCCTTCCTTTCATTACCAATCCTCACCGCACCAACCTTGCCTTTTGATTTTTATACAACCCGACTGTCACCTCATCTGGTGTAAGGGGCGATTGAAAACAGGTGTTTGTCAGTCTCCCCGGCATCGGATATAGTCTTGCACGGTGACCAGCACATTCCTTTCATCCCCATCTGCCCGGCATCCATCAACGAGGTTGTGATGAGTCTGATTTCAGAATCCTTCAGCAGTAGCAACTACGTCATACGCAAAACCTTCCTCAAACTATTCGGTTCCAGCTTCCGTATTTACGATGAATACGGACGCGTGGTGTTTTTCAGTAACCAGAAAGCACTGCGACTAAAAGAAGATTTCCGTCTCTTTTCTGACGAAACGATGCAGCATGAACTGCTCGCCATGCAGGCTCGCCAGATTCTGGACATCGGTGTTACTTTCGATATTTTCGACAGTCGAACCAAAGAACATATCGGTTGTCTGAGACGCAAAGGGATCAAATCCATGTTTCGGGATGAGTGGCTAATTCTCGGCCCCGACGAGCATGAAATTGCTGTGATCCAGGAAGAAAGTGGCTTACTGGCCATTTTCAGACGCGTTAGCAGCTGGTTCAGCTTGCTCAGCCCACAGACCTATATCGGCAGAATGGGTGACAATCAGATCTTCCGATTTCGTCAGGGCATAAATCCCATATTAAAATCGGTCTCACTTGATTATTCCTTTGACCAATCAGGCGAACTGGATCGTCGACTAGGCATTGCAGCCGGGGTCCTGCTCTGTGGAATTGAAGGCAAGCAAGGGGGGGGATCGAACGTAACACGTCTGATTCTGCTAGCCCTGTTGTTACCTATGTGCTGTATTTTCATGCTCTGCCTGGGCCCCATTAACTTCCTTCTTGACCCCGAACAATTAAAGGAACTACGTGGTGGAATTGAACAACTGAGTAATGAAATTGCCGTCCAGGAGTTGAACAATGCCAGTTGGGAAACGGTACGAAACCCTGGTCACACCAAAAAGGAATATGCCACGGCTCTCGACAACGCGGAACAAGCCGTGAAGCTTGCCCCGGAGGAAACGCATATCCTGAACACACTGGGCGTCGCACAGTACCGAACCGGTGATTACGCTGATTCCATAACCACCTTTGCTCAAAATGAAACCCTGGCACAGAATCAGAAAATGGACCCCCATCCGAGTGACCTGATTTTTAAGGCGATGGCACTTTATCAGCTGCATCGCGAAGAAGAGGCTCGGGCCACTGTCACTCGATTACATGACCTGCTCAGGCAGGTCAAAGTCCCTGAATTGGAACGTAAAGAACTGGACGGGTTCCTCAAAGAGCTGGAAGAACTCATTCCCGGATCCGCCTTTCCAAAGCCGGTTGATCATCCGTCAGATGACAGAGCGCTGTACCCCATCACAACCATGGCGCCCACCTGGCTGGTTGAGCAGAGCACGCCCGACGGAGGCATCTGCAAACCTGTGCGCATCGACTGGCTTCAGATGTCGAGAAAACTCGGTTTACCGAAAGCCGCCTGAACCCAACCATCTGTATCACCACGGTGACACCCGGATGCGGATGGCTTTCCACGGCGGTCAGCTGTGTCGATCAACGACCGATGTCCTGTGATTTTTCCAGGATTCCTGACTTTTAACGGCATCAGGTTCTCTACAATCACACGACACCTCTCACGTTCAGGATGCGCTCTCCGGGTCGTCGGTCACGTCCTGATGATCCATTGATTCGACCGGAATGATGCTGCCGTGTGGATCAACCGTTGATGGAGATGTTTCGTCGTCGAGTCTGGAACGAAGACGAGCATCGGTAAAATGCTCGAAACGCTCTGCTTTGTCATGAATTCGTTCTCGAGGAATATCGGCACGTTCAACAAGATATTGTTCCCACAAACGGTGAGCACGAATTACCGATTCAGCCTTCTGTCTCCCCGACACAGTCAGTTCATAGGCACCTTTTTTTTCTCGAAGAAGTCCCCGGATTCGCTGCCAGTGCAGTGCCACTGAAATGGACAATCGACCCGTAAAAAGCAGTTGTTGGATCTCTCTGGGACGAACTGCCCGCTGTGCGGATTTTTCTTCAAGTCGAAACAGCAGTGCAAGAATATCTTCTCGAAAGATCTTCCAGGACAGCATGCGTTGCCTCAGGAAACGCATCAGAATTCCATGTCGTGGCGCAAACACCGCGGCCAGTACAAATAACGCCCCGGCAGAGGTCGCCATCATCGGTGCCGTGCTCGTACTGTGAAACCCGAACCAGCTCGGAATGACCAGCGCGCCAATATGACCAAGTATACCGGATGCGCCCGCAATCAGCACACTGATCACTACCATCCATCCGAGTCGATCCGTGAGAAGATAGGCAGCAGACGGAGGCACCACAAACATGGCTACTACCAGGATGTTCCCCACACTTTCGAAACTGGCGACAGATGTCACCGCCACCAGTGTCATTAGTAGATAATGGATTACGCGAGCATTGAATCCCGTTGTTGTCGCCAATACAGGATCAAAGGAACTCAGTTTCAGTTCCTTCCAGAACATCAGAATGAACAACAGATTTAGAACCAGTACCGCACTGAGATTGAGTACCACACGTGGCACCGAATGACCGGCCAACCTGACTGTATCCAGCGGAGTCAGTTCAATGGCACCATAGAGAACGCAACCTGGATCGAGGTCCACATGATCCGCTGCTTGAACAATCATCACCAGACCGAGGGCAAACAGAGTTGTGAACACAACCCCCATCGATGCTCCTTCATCAACTTTTCCTAGTCCTCGAATCCATTCCGTAAGCAGTGCGGTCAGGATCCCCGTTAACACTGCGCCCAGAAACATAGGCATGCTGCTGCGACTGCTGCTGAAAAAAAACGCGGCCGCCAATCCAGGCAGCACCGCATGACTGATCGCATCTCCCAGCAGGCTCATTCTCCGGAGAACCAGAAAATTACCCAGCAGTGCCGACGCCACTGCGCAAAGTACTCCCGCCACAACGATCCATCCATCCAGTGCCATATTCCAGTTAAGGTTCTCAAACATTACATTTCGACCTCTCGAGAAGTCGCACTGCCGTCGGACTCAGACGCCATTCCTATGCGGTGTGGACTGACAGGAACACCTTCAACATTTTGTCGCTGTAATAGCAGTGTCTCCAATTCGGCAATAATATCGGAGTCAAGAACATGTTCGATTGCGTCAGCTTGACGATCGACTTTGCTCGGTGCGATCTCTGCATATTCCAGAAGATACATCTCCCACAAACGGTGTTGATGGACCAGGCGTGCTGCTTCCCGGAATCCTCTGGGGGTCAAACGGAGTTCCCGACCACCGATCTCCTGAACCAGACCTTCTCGCTCCGCCTGGCGAATACGCCAACCAAGCTGCGATGGGCTCCAACTGCGCATCGCCAACAGGTTACTATGGGATACCGGGATCTGGTAATTGTCGGTAAAGGACGGAT
>CAXEIY010000003.1:0-21223 GCA_963996245.1 uncultured Planctomycetia bacterium
TAATCCACAATTTCCGCACCCGAATGACCGTTACCCCTTTCTTGAAATTCAATCTCTTGCCAGGGCCGGACCATGATTCCTCCGACTGATGAAAATCCTGCTACCCCTTCTTCCAGTACCACTCCTGCTCCCCTGCAGGGTGTACGAATCATCGATTTATCTCGCATTCTTGCCGGACCTATCTGCACACAGATACTCGGTGATCTCGGTGCAGAGATCATCAAGATAGAAAGTCCCCAAGGGGATGATACTCGTACCTGGGGCCCACCCTTCCATCAAAAACAAAGCGCCTACTTTATTTCTGCTAACCGTAACAAATACTCTGTTGTTCTAGATTTGAACAAACCTCAGTCCAGGACGGTGCTCCATGATCTCCTCGGGCGTAGCCATGCCTTGATACACAATTTCCTCGAACCCTCAGCAGAAAAATTCGGTATCACCCCTTCCTCACTGGAAGAACAGCATCCTCAAGTCATCTCATGTTCTATTACAGGATTTGGAAATACAGGTCCCTGGAAAAATCGTCCCGGCTATGACTTGATCATTCAGGCACTCAGTGGCTTGATGAGCATAACCGGACATTCTACCCAGCAACCGACTAAGGTTGGATTTGCGATTACGGATGTAATTACCGGACTCTACGCTGCCATCTCCATACTGTCCGGACTAAAGGGGCAGCTGAACAGGATTTCGACCAGACAGGACGGTACCACGTATCGCCAAGAGGGATTACACTTCGACCTCAGTCTTTTCGACTGCACAACAGCAAGCTTAGTGAACATTTTACAGGCATTTCTGATAACCAGAAATGAACCCAGTCCATGGGGAAATGCCCATCCGCAAATTGCCCCTTATGAATCATTCATCACACAAGATGGGATATTGGTACTCGCCATAGGAAATGATGCACAGTGGCAACGGTTTTGCAAAGCGATCCAAAAGAATTCCTGGGCCCTTGACCCTCTGTTCGCAACCAATCCTGACCGTGTTCACAATCGAGACCAACTGATACCTCGACTCCAGAATACGTTTCTTCAAAGGACCACTTCCGACTGGATTGATCTGCTGACCAAACACGCCATTCCCCATGCACCCGTCCAGTCCTTGACGGAACTGACACAACATCCCCAATTTCAGGCGCGAAGCATGGTCTCATCATCCAGCACCGATTCCGAATCTGATGTTCCTCTCATCAATTCCCCTATTCGTACTAACCGTACCTGGCAACACGATCGGAAACGGCTTCCCCCTCCATCCCTGGGAAACGACACAGAAAGGATTCTGACGGAAATCTGTGGATACGGACAGCCGCAAATAACCACCTTGCGAAACCTGAATGTCATCGCTTAATCGGGTCCCGAGGAACTTGTCTTTCGTGATCATCGGATGTATTGCGCATGTTTTATGGAAGCAGACTCAATTCCCAGTAATTTTCGTTTCATTTCTACTCCTTTAGGCATGGAAAAGCCTCCTAACCCTCCATGGGCGGCAATCACACGATGACACGGAATGATGATCGGAACTCTGTTTCTGCTCATTACATTACCCACGGCACGTGCTGCCCGTGGACGTTTTGCTTTTTCTGCTAATTGTTGATAGGTCAAGCAATGACCATAAGGAATCTCTTGACAGCGTTGTAAGACTTGTCCGGAAAAAGACTCACAATCCACGTCCGAATCGGTTTTGACCGACTCGAAACTGACGGGGACGCCACTCGCGTAGGCAGTTAGTTGTTCAGCCAGTTCCGGATTCCAATTGTGGCAACGAGACGATGCCACCAGATCTGTGTTGTATTTTGAAACGTTCCACATTTCCGTCGATTCCTTCCGTGTCTCATATCCAAAACTTAACCAGTTAACTTTTTTCTTGTAGCCCGCAATCACCATCCATCCCAACTTCGTAGGAAAAAACCAGACTGATATGATGTGTTTCGTTTTTTTTCGCATTTGATAGACACTTGGAATAATTTTTTTTGTCCCATCTACCTACTATTAGCAAACATAATAGATTTCTGATCAACAAAGTGAGCAAGCTATACTTGCAATCCAAACGAAAAATCGTTTAACTGGCTCCGTCTTCAGGTTCCAGATCTGAAACCCCTTTCTGACTTCGACACATCGTATTAACGTATATTAGGAGCCCGTTCAGTCGAACGTGTTTTTCTGCTTACGGAGATATCTATGACACCTTATTCGTCACTGTGTGATGATTTCTATATCAACATGCGTCTCAACACGGAAATGGAACTTCCGACAGGACGAGAAACTATCCTGCATTTTTTCGAACGGCTCTCGAAAAGTTATCCACAAATGAAACACTTCTACTGCCGCGATAATGGTGATTTCGTGCTGGAAGAAGACAAAGAACAGAATCCCAGTTACCGTTGGGTCAATATTGAACCAAGACGAATATGCAGCGGCCAGATCAACCCTTCCGATACGGAAGAATCGCTCGATCAACACAAACTTATACTTGAACTGGCCCCCTATCACCTTTCGGTCAGTCCCCTCGATTGCGAGGCACTGGATCTCTTGTTCGGGTTCGATTTTTCCTATCATGGCAATCATGATGAACTGGTATGTGAAGCGCTCGGTCTCACTTCTCCCCTTGAAGGATTCTTAGAAGCACCCGGATCCCGTGTGATCAAGTATGAACCGACCATCATTTTTTCAACGGATGATTCACTGCGAACGCAATGCCGAGTGGGCATCGAAACCCGAACGACTCCCTACCAAATGCGTACAGGAGAGTACGGAGGAGACTCTATCAGCGTCGTTCTCACCATGAGACGCTACGGTAGCTTGTCTTCAGAGGACTCCTTTGAAAATGTCTTACGGCAACTGTTTGAGGAAAGTCGCGAACTGGTTGAAAATCATTTAATCTCACATATTCTGGTTCCCCTAGCCCAGGCAATCTCTGCCAAATAGACCCCCTGCGGGTTATCCATTCACCCGGATTGCCTTGGTGGCGTAACCGCTACAAACTGCCTAATCCTACTTGGCGGTCCACTTCAAACCGCCTTTTTCACTCTTACCCTTTGGAGCAAAGACGTGTCGTTAACATTCAGTACTTTTTCCAGCCAACTGGAAGTTGAGACCGCCTTCAGTGTACTCGCTGTAGCCAAACAACTTAAAGCCGGCGGCAAAACGGTGATCGAACTGGAAATTGGTGACAGTCCATACGAAAGTACTTCCTCCGCAAAAGATGCTGGAATCAAAGCCATTCAAGACAACCAAACTCATTATTGCCCCTCACCCGGACTCCCTGAAGTCCGCGCTGGAATTGCACGCTTCGTGCAGGCTGAACTCGACGTGCCGTTGACTGCAGAAAATATTGTCGTCGGACACGGTGCAAAAATTTTCGAACAGTTCTTTTGTGAAGCAATCCTAAATCCGGGTGACGGAGCACTTGTATTTAGCCCGTATTTCCCGACTTACCTTCCGAACATCTTGCGCCGTGATGCGAGAATGATCACGTCCGCTCTAAAACAGGAAAACGCCTTTCGCCCTTCCCTTACGGATATCGAACAATTCATTTCTTCCGATGAAAGCCCTAAGGCTATTTTCCTGAACTCCCCTCACAATCCTACAGGCGGAGTAACCCCTCCCGAAGATCTGAAAGCCATCGCTGAGATGATTCGTGGTCGTGATATCGCCGTATTCAGCGATGAACCTTACTGTCATATGGCCTGGAGCGAAGAACATGCCTCGCTCATCCAGCAGAAGGACATGTTGCAGCAGACTGTTTCAGCCTACACGTTCAGCAAGTCATACAGTATGAGTGGTTGGCGACTGGGTTACGCCGTTACTTCTGTGGAATTGGCGGACAGGATTGCAAAGATGATCAACACGTCTCTTTCCTGTGTTCCTCCACTGGTGCAACTTGCTGGCCTTGCTGCTCTCGAACAAGACCTGCAAGAACGTGAGCAATCTATGAAAAAATTCCGGAAGAAAGTACATCTTTTAACAGATGGACTCAACGAGATCGATGGAATTCATACGCTCGATCCAGCGGGTACATTCTATGTATTTCCCAATGTTCAGAAGGCCTGCAATCAGCTCGGAATCACCTCTCATGGATTAGCGATGTATTTACTCGAAGGGGCTGATGATCACTTCGGCATAGCCTGTCTTGGAGGTGAGTGCTTTGGAAAAGAAGGTGCAGGTTTTATCCGATTCAGTTGCGCAGAACCTGACGAGCAGCTCAAAGCAGCTCTTGCATTCCTTCCAGAGGCCCTGGGCCGTTCGGATCGTATCTCCAGATTTCTGGAACAGCACCCTGAATTTCAACTAAAACAACACTACAACCAGCAATGATTCGCACGGTTTGAGATAAGAGCACAAGTCATTCCGGCATAGATAAATAGAACGACCGCCTTGACATACGACTTTCGTTGTCAATAATCGAAGGGATGGGGTGTGCCGCCCAAGCAAGCAAATCGCGCGCCCTGGTCAGCTGCGATAATCCAATCGAGTAGATAATACAGTCATGACAGAGAGCTGGCTGTTGTCAAAATCTTGAGGGAACGGGTATTTTATGACCGTCGCTATTACTGATTATTTTGAAACGACCACACTCGATCGCAAAAAAGAAACACGTTATATTGCGGTCATCAACCAAAACTCCTGCACATCATGTGAATCCTGCGCAACCATGTGCCCGGTAGATTGTATCTACGAAATCCCCAGTCGAGTTCCGTCGCAAAGTTTTCATCAAATCGACACGTCACGGTGTATCGGATGTCAGCTTTGTTATCGGGTTCCCACGATGAGCAACGAGCACTATACACTTGAAATATGCCCCTGGAACGCAATTGACATGGTTTACAATCCCAATGTCAAGTTAGGCGAACCGGTTCTTGCCCCATACTATTCGGGCCAGGAAACCGATGTCCCCTGGGCAAAGCTGGAAGAGTTTGCGTACCAGGCCTACCTGAACGAATGTCTCAATATTCGTGCGACTGACAGCGATCTCAATGAAATCCTGTCCTACTTTACCGAATCCCAGTGGTCCTGGGGTGAAGGTACGTTCAACGTTCTGAATACTCCTGAGGATAACACCCCCTTTCTGACCTATCACACGACGGAAAATGGCCTGCTGATGCTCAAAACAATCTTCGAGGATTACCAGAAGCTATTTCTGGACTAGGAGCACTAGTTCTGTGGGTTCTCCTCGTACGAGTATCGGTATGACCACGGATTTTTCATCCGTTGCATGACCATGGCAGAGGACTGTTTGAAAAGGTGCAGAACGCCAGGAGAAACCATCATGATACGCCTGCGTGTGAAACCGTTGTGTTTGTTTCTTCTGCCAGTCTTTCTATTGGCTCACTTCTCCAAGAACCACTTGGACGCCGATTCTCAACGGACTCCCTCTAAACTGCTTTCACCGTCCAGTGGACCGACAGCGGATCGCGTTCCACAACCAGTTTCTTTTGGTTTTCAAAACCATACGGACTCCCCGCTAAAGGATGCACAACTGCGTTGGGAGCATCCTGACCTCACTATAATTCAGGACAAACCACTGCGTTATGTGGTTTATGAAAATGATCCAGATGAATGGGAATCGATGGAACGTGACTGGGAAGAACTAGATGACGAAGTCATCTTGCGAGTCCCCCTTGGACTGGAAGATCCTTCTCTTTTCGTTCCTGCTTACAATCCTGTCACAAAAGGAAAAGTGCTCCTTGGAGCCATGCTTTTCTTTGATCCACGCCTTTCCGCAGACCTTTCTGTTTCCTGCTCCAGTTGTCATGATCCGTCAAAAGGATATACCGACGGTGCCGCCGTTGCCACCGGTATCCAACAACAAACCGGCGGACGCAGTGCCCCAACCATTATCAACGCTGTCTATAACAGCTCACAATTCTGGGATGGAAGGGCTGCCTCCCTTGAACAACAGGCACTGGGGCCTCAGGTTGCTCCCATAGAAATGGGGAATCCTACCCACGAATCGGTGGTATTGAGATTACGCAATATTGATACCTACAACCGTCAGTTCCGTGAAACGTTTGGAACCCGTGTCACGGTAGACGGTGTCGCCAAGGCCATTGCATCCTTTGAACGTACCATTCTCGCGGGAGGTTCAAAATATGATCTCCACACACAGTCACTTAACAACGGTGGCCCTGGTCTTTTAACTGCCCCAGAACGGAGAGGGCTTACCTTGTTTCAAAACAAGGCGGCCTGTAACAAATGTCATGCCGGTGCAAATTTCACAGACAATTATGGCCCAACAGATGTCTTCCATAACATCGGATCAGGGTGGGATAAGAATCGCAAACAGTTTTTTAATGCTGCCAATGCCATTGACCTGGGACGTTTTCAAGTTGTGCGTCAGACGCTGATCGGACATTATTCTACTCATGAAATTGGGGCATTTAAAACCCCCACCATGCGCAACCTGTCCCAAACGGCCCCCTATTTACACGACGGCAGTGAAAAGACCCTCATGGATGTGATCGATTTCTACAATGAAGGAGGACGATCCAACCCCTATCTCGACCGCGAAATGACCGTTAATGGTATCACTGGCGGACCACCTAAAAAACTGAACTTAACTTCCAAAGAGAAGTCCGATCTGATGGCTTTTATTCACGCCTTAAACGGACATCTCGTTTCCATTCCCATCCCCGAAATACCTGCAACACTCCCACCTGGAAGGGAAAAAGCCCATTAGTAAAGCTACCTTTTGCAGAACTTTTATGAAAATCAGGCCTTGGCACAGGCTACTCCAACTGAACAGCATTCCTTGTACTATGATTCTTGCAACCTTTTATCGACGCACGAAAGCCTTCTACCAACCGTTCCCATTCCGATGGCGTTGTCTATTGATTTCAGCAATATTCTTTTTCCCAATTTTCGGTTTGCCCTTCCTTCACGCAGAATCAGCTACCGCCAGGTCTCCTCTGAAGCAGAGTCCGCTTCCTGCCCAACATGCAGATTCCACCTCTTGCTCAGAAGAGTCTTCCTTTTCAGGATCGCTTTCAGGCAAGGTTTTATGGAAGGGTCCACTTCCTGAACTGGAACCTTTTCATATCAATCAAAACACCACTCTCTGTTGTCAGGGAAAAAACCGATGCTATTCTGCTGATGGAAAACAGTGGCGCCCCTCAGACCGATTGCTCATTGAAACCTCCACTCGGGGTGTGTCCAATGCCATTGTTTTTCTGGAAAACATGGAAGGTCGAGGGAAAGCGTTATCGACACTGCGATCTAATGCTCGCTTACATCAAAGACGGTGTGAATTCCTGCCACACATTCTTCTCGTTGCACAGGGGGCTGCACTCCAATTGACGTCCGCAGACCGAACGCAGCACAACACTCATATGTACGGATCCGCCTCCTACAACCTTTCTTTTGCTGGACCACAGACTCGTTACGTCCGCCCCTTTCGCAGGCCAGGAATCTCGCGCGTTGTATGTGACGCTGGTCATGGATGGATGACGGCCTATATCCATGTTGTTAAACATCCCTATTATACCCGTACCGCAAGAAACGGACGTTTCCTGCTTGATGAGATTCCTTCCGGTACTTACAAACTCACTATGTGGCACGAAGGATGGACCGTTGTGCCCCCTCCTGACTCTCCTGATGTCGAAGTAGACAATACAACGAATAACCGACTTCATTTCACTGAACCGATCCTTCTCTCTCAAACCGTCAGCATCACGAATAAACTAAGTGATGGACTGGTTTTTGAACTATCAAAGGATGTAGCCCAACAGTTTCAGAAAGCCGAAGTGTCACAAAAGACCCAGAATTGACTGGAATTTAACAAGCGACCTGTCACTTTGACGTGTACCATGCTCATACGGTCGTTCGTTGCATCCTGAGCTACATATCTGTGCTCTGTAAATACCATGGTACTAACTGTATTTCAGAACGCGCTTTAAAGTGGGTTACGTCCATCTCCTTGCAGGTATGTTAAACCCTGTTGTTTTTAGCATGTTCACATTTCATCCAAGGATGGATTTTATGAATCGATGGTTTTCGCTTAGCTACGCCATTGTACTGTGTATGGTGCTGCACACTCAGCAGGCCTGTGCTGATATCGACCATGACCTTGCTCTCGTGATTTTCGAAGCGCCATGGAGTCAAGCCAGTCAAAAGGCGCAACCCTTCATTGAGATATTGAAACGCAAAGGTTACCCGATCCGTACCTTTGACTTCGATCACCATCTGTCTTTGGCACGACAATTCCGAATAACCCAGCTGCCGACTTATATTATTGTGAAAGACGGAATTGAAATCGATCGATCGGAAGGTCGATCCATTCCTCGCGATACCAAGGCGTTTCTAAGACGTATACGTTCTTTGCACACCGTTGCTCGTGATCGATCACCAGAAAAAAAAGGGGCGGTACCCGCTTTCCGGAAAGGCCTTTCATCGACAAACAGCAAACCGTCCAGGAGATCTCCCTTCCGTTCCCCGCTGGATGGAGCAATGCAATCCAGGCCGAATCCGTCCCACCAACACACCCATCCATCTCCAGGACGATTCAGTCCCCTGACGGTAAGTGTTCGCGTTGTTGTCGATGAGCAGACTAGCCGGGCCTACGGATCGGGTACCATCATTTCCTCCACTCCCACAGAAACGCTAGTACTGAGTTGTGCCCATATTTTTCGACATAAATCCCGCCAAGGATCCATCTATATCGATTACTTCAATAGACCGTGGCGCGGACGCTATGAGGCAGAACTGATTGCCAGCGATTCTGAATCAGACGTTAGTCTGTTAAAATTTTTCCCCAAAGATCGATTACCGCACGCAACGATTGCCCCTCTTGGTTTCCCTCTAAGCAGAGGAATGGCTTTAACCAGTGCGGGATGTTCTGAAGGCACTTCGACAACACTCGAATCGTGTTCTATCACAGCCATTAATCGATACCTTGGTCCACCAAACATAGAGTGTGACAACATACCCGATCAGGGACGCTCTGGAGGCGGTTTATTTACATCTCAAGGCTATGTTATAGGTGTGTGCACAGCAGCAGATCCGTCTGAAAAGAAGGGATTGTACGCAGGATTAAAGACCGTTCAGACGCTTCTCGATCACCATCAATTGTCATCGATCTATCAGTCGTCTCAACCTAGTCGCCAAGAAAACTCATTGCTTTCAAAGGTAAATGCTAGAGAACAAACGATCCACACAATCCCTAACAAAGAACTTTCCCAAACCGATATACCCACACGGCCAAGCTTCCTCGATCATAACACCACGGCAGAAGTAATATGCATCATCAGATCTCTCCGTGGAAAAGAGATAAAGCCACACATTGTCATTCTTGATCGAGCCAGTCGGTCATTTCTTCGACAACTCACCCACGAACAGCAAAGGCAAAAACAGCGTAACTTGACCTCACTTCATCGCAACCGCTGAAATCAAACCGATACAGCAGCGTCGGGTAAACCGAGGGAAACAATCCGTTTTTCACAGCAAAGCATGCCTTTACTTGAGTATGTAAAGTCCTGCAACATTGTGCCCCTTGAGGTTCTTTGCCTGTTTGGCATGGACTTTATATCAACTCGGGAATCACTTCACCTTCATCGAGAAGGTATCTTGGACGGCCTGTATGATCCAGAAACGATTGTTTCGGGTCAATTCCGAGGTGTCGGTACATAGTCGCCAGCACGTCGTAGGGCTTCATGGGACGATCTCGAGGCACCTCTCCTTTCGGAGAGGAAGAACCTATCACCTGTCCAACCCGCAGTCCTCCACCGGAAAGAAACATACTCATAACGGGTCCCCAGTGGTCACGCCCACCATTAGCGTTGATGCGTGGCGTACGACCAAACTCTCCCCATACCACCAGCAATACATTCTTGTCCAATCCACGGTCATACAAATCATTGACCAGTGAAGGAATCGCCGTATCCATACGTGGTCCGGCGCTTTTCATTCCACTTTCAACATTTCCATGCATATCGAAACTGTAGGAATGGGGATCAAAATTGACGGTAACAAACGTGACTCCGGCTTCTACCAAACGACGAGCCAATAGACAGCTCTGCCCCCACCGATGCATGCCATAACGCTCACGCACAACTCTGTCTTCACGAGACAGATCAAATGCTGCACGGGCGCGAGGACCGGTGATCATCTCGAATGCGGCAAGATTAAACTGATCGACCGCATCCATCATTCCGCTCGCGTCGGCTTTATGGCGTAAACGGTCAAAGCCTCTCAACAATCCTTTGCGCTCACTCAGACGATCCAGTCCTACTCCATCAACCAACGTCAAATTGGGAACTTTGAATTGGTCAGATGATGGGTCATCATGCAGGTAAAACGGATCATGACTGGTACCCAGATAACTCGCCTTGAAGTTATCCGCAAATACCAGATTCGCTGTCTGTTTAAATCCAAGGTGTACGTATGGCGGAACTCCCGTGGCGTTGGCACCACGTATTTTTGATATATACGATCCGGTTGAAGGTTGGTATTTATCCGGTTTTCCAGTTGTACAGATATACATTCCGACATCATGACTTCCAGAAAGCGCATCGACACTTCGAATCAGGGCGATTTTGTCCATCATCTTGGCATGCTGTGGCAGCGTTTCGCAAATACGTACCCCAGAGAGATTTGTATCAATTGGATTGAAAGATCCACGATATTCGGCAGGCGCCTCGGGCTTAGGGTCATACGTTTCAAAATGCGTCGGACCTCCACCGAGCCAGACCTGGATAACCGCAGTGTCCTTGACCGCTTCTCCACGATCCTTCGCAGCCGCCCTAGATGCTAGAATTGTGGGCAAAGAAACTCCCGCGGTACCCGCGGTTACGGTGGTGTGAAGAAACGATCGACGTCCAATTTGATCGCTGCTCAGTCCGCGACATGGATATTGTTGCATATCAGTATTCTCCCTTACTACAGCACCGGAGGATTCGCCTACCACCAACACCAATCCGGCAGATTTCCCCCGTATCTTTATCCATAAAATAACACCGGTTATGTATACAACAGTTTAGTATATTTTGGAACATTATACAACCTTAAACAGACGTTACCACCTCGACTCTCGACTAAAAAACTGGTCTTTTCATCGCGTCCGTGGTTAGCTACGATCCCAATCTATCGATTGAAGATACTCTCATTCGGAGTATCAGAGGATGCTAAGGACCGGTTTCTCTGAAACAATCGTTCTGTTAAGGAGTACCCACCATCTGGAAAAGTTATCCAAAACCAATTGCGTAAAACAGGAAGCATAGGTTACTTGAAATGGCTGATCAAAAAGCAACGAACATCACTTGGCATGCACATGCTGTTACCAAACAACAACGCCTGGCACTTTCTGGACATCAGGGCCTGGTTTTATGGCTAACCGGACTTTCCTCCTCTGGTAAAAGTACCGTGGCAAACGAACTGGATGCCAAGTTAAATGCACGTGGTGTTCGAAGTTTCCTGCTGGATGGAGACAATGTTCGACACGGTCTGAATAAAAATCTAGGCTTTTCAGCCGAAGATCGCGCCGAAAACATCAGACGCGTCTCTGAAGTAGCCAAGCTGTTCGCAGAAGCTGGTGTCATCACTATCACCGCTTTTATCTCACCATACCGAAAAGATAGAGAGGAAGCGCGCGGTCTTCTACCTGCTGGGGAGTTCATTGAAATTTATGTGGACTGCCCGATTGAGGTCTGTGAACAACGAGATCCGAAAGGACTTTACGAAAAAGCTCGTAAGGGTGAGATCAAAGGATTCACTGGAATTGACGACCCCTACGATGTCCCGGAGAATCCTGAATTGACTCTGGATGCAGATGGCAAAACTCCTGATATCCTGGCGGATGAAATCATCGCTTATTTGGAAAAATCCGGCGCTTTTCAAAATTAAATAGGGTCCAGACGAGAACAGGTGCTGGCGTAACAGGAGCATCGACTTGTCTTGGAATCCATCGAGACTACCTCCTTTGCGATGACCTCTTCTGAATCCAACTTCGGGCAATGGAATCGTACCCCTCGTGTTAGAAGCGATGATACGGTTCCAGCCAGAGCCAGAGGGCTCACGTATCAGAAGGGACCTTTTCTAATAGTCTGGAGACCTCCCTGTGACCCCACCTGAAGAAAGGCCACATCCATCCGATCCCGCGCTGCTCTTCTCTTCCATAGAAGATGAGCTCGAGGAGGTAGAGTCTCTTCTTCTAGCTGAACTGGCAACCTCGGACCCCATCATCGAACAATTGGTCGACTATACATCACACTGGCGTGGAAAAAGGCTGCGTCCCGCTTTGCTCCTTCTGTCAGGAAGCGTCTATGGCCCGCTCATTCATGACCACAAAGTTCTCGCCGCTGTTCTAGAAATGATCCATACAGCAACTCTCGTTCATGATGATGTGCTTGATGCGGCATCGTTGCGTCGTCATAACGCGACTATTCATTCGCGCTGGGACACAGCGACCAGTGTTTTATTCGGGGATTTCCTCTTCACTCATGCGTTTCATTTAGCAAGCTCCCTGGAAAGCACTTTTGCCTGCCATATGATCGGTAAGGCCACAAACCGGGTATGTGGAGGTGAACTACGTCAAATCCATCAACAGGGAAATTACGACCTTACTGAATCGGAATACCTAGAGATAATTTCCTCTAAAACAGCGGAATTATGCGCTGTAAGCTGTCTCTTAGGAGTCTACTGTTCCGGGGCCAGCCAGTCCATTCAAGCAGCATTCGAGGATTATGGCCGCAATCTGGGCATCGCGTTTCAGATCACCGATGATCTTCTTGACTACGTAGGTGAAGAAAACGAAGTCGGCAAGTCACTAGGCACCGATCTTGATCAGAACAAACTTACGCTGCCGCTCATTGCATTGCTACAGTCTTCGGAAACCGGCTTCAAGAACGAAGCCAATCAGTTACTGGCTAGTAGCGATCACCAGAAACGACTCCGATTATCTCAATTACTCAAAGACAGTAACGCCCTCGAGTATTCCCAACAACGAGCACTTGAATTTGCAGATAAAGCATGTCTGGCATTAAGTGAAATTCCAGAATCTCCAACAAAGAACACGCTGCTCGCACTAACCCAACTCGCGGTTACAAGAAAAGCGTAGTGCCCGATTCTCCACCAACCGGGTAACGGAATATCTTTAGCTTAGATTGTCCGACTGGATACCTGGAAGTTTTCAACAAGCCATACGTTATCTGACCTCACCTTCACAACCCACCTTCCATCGGAAGATAACCACTCCAGAAAAACGGATGTTCTGCTGCAGCAGACATCTTCATCTGAGAGTCCAGACGTGGCTCACCGGCTGGATCCAGTAGCCGTTTTCCGGACAACAGAACTGCCCGCTGCCAAGCATCGGATGGTGTTGAATGGGGCTGCTCCTGAAGGAAATCCCGAATCAGATAACGTGCACTTTGCCCTCCGACTCTCCAGCGAGATATCAATACTCGCTGTATTCCTGAAGCCATTAAATTGGTACTCATAAAGAACATGGAATGGCCACTGGTATCCACTTTCTTCGAGTCCAGTGCCCACTCTGCTGGAGTCCTTTGTCGGGCAAGAATCACAGAACGCATCCCGTGCATTCCATACTCTATGACAGGAGGCAGGGAAATCGGCGTAGCGGATAACTGATAAGCAAACGGATTCCACCCGAAAATCTGATTTCCAGGCCAATCCAAGTCCTGTAGAAAGATCCGATTATTCGCCAGCGCAACAGGAACAGACGATTTTACCGTAGCCTGAAGCTGGAACACCTCTCCGGTTGGTAACGAGGCAATATCTTCTCCAAGTTGCTTATCCCAACTCGTCTCATCTGATCTTCTACCACGACCTAAAGACACAACCGTATCCGTATTGATCTCCGACAAACGGGAAGTCGGTATAGCTAAAGATGCGGTTGGAACATAACTGACTTGCACCCGGCCAATCAGTGAAGAAAAAGGCTCTCCGGGAGCAAAAACATCATACCCCAGTAGTTCAAAAGGCAGGTACCATAAGACGCCGTCAGGAACAACCACCAGCTCCTTGACTCCCCGCAGCAGATTGCTGCCACGCCCCTGAAGCAGTTGATTCAGAATCCCTTGCGACATGGTTTTCCAGTTACTATCGGACAAGCCCTGACTCGTCAGAGGCCGTCGCCCCACATTACCAATTGCGCGCAACCATTCGGCCACCGTCTGAGTCATCGTGGAAACCTGCCCCACCTCCCACGAATCGAAATTACGGGAAGTTAACCAGAAGGCATACACCCTCTGTCTGCTGATATAAAAACTCCAAATTGCCCTTCCTTCGGGAAGTTGTTTCTGAAGCTCAGTTAATCGTCGTAACGGAGGAAAGACCGGTTCCACCGGTCCACGAGAACATGCGGCTTGTCGACGATACAGGCGACGCGTAGCATCGAGCTGAATAATGGAGCGAACCAGGGATTGCTGCTGTTTTTTATCCTCGACTGTCTCGGGAACCAGGGGCTGTTTACGAAACTGATCATGCAGTGTCTGCCACTGTTGCGTCAACTTTCCATATTCTGGAAATCGAGCTGAAAAAATACGACGCATTTCACGCACTCTCGGGGGCAACATATGATCAGGGGCTTCAAAAATCCACGCAAAGGAAAGCATCCGACCAGCAAGAGGCAACGTACTCAGGTATCGCTCCCTTCTAATTTGTTCAGAAATCTCAAAAGTCAGGGAACGCTTACCTTGATAAAAAAGACGTTGAAACCACTCGTCCATTACTTGTGTCTTGGGCTGGCGCTTATACACGATCGAGTCCGCGACTTCCCAGCTTTCTTCCCACAAAGGAGCCTGCGTGAAAAAATAGGGATATAGTTTCTGGAGTATTTGCTGGTCATCTCCCCCGTTCAACATACGCAACATCAATTGAAATTGGAATCTTCGGGGAGATTGGGACGCCTGAATCGCCAGGGAACGTTGAAGTGCAGCATCTCCCGCTGCCTGGTCTTTTCGAGAATAGGCCAGGCGTGCAGACAGAAATTCATATTGCGCCTCCAAAAGACGGGAATCGACACGGGATCTGCGATTCCCTACAAGAAACTCCCGTATCATTCGACGCGCACGACTCACTCTATTGGCTTCCAGTTGCTGCTCGGCACCAATCAGAAGTAAAGATGATTGCATGTAATGAAACTGGGCGTCCTGCAGCTTGCCGTAGGAAAGTTGACGGAGCATTTCAATAGTAACCGCGTCATTTAAAGAATGTTGAAAGGCTTGATAGCGTGCCGTTTTTGCCCATTTGATGGCCGGTGCAAGAGGTGCCTTTTGAGTATCGGAATCTTGTAGAGAAGATCTGAACCACCCTTTGAATGATTCAACAATGGTGTCCGAATCCTGATAGAAATACGCAACATGAGAGGCATCCTGAAACCAGTTACTGGCTGCCTTCCAATTACGGTGAGATGCTTCTACCTTCCCTAACTGCAACATTGCAGAAGCACTCAGGTGATGCACCATCTGCCCCGGCATCACAACCGATTCCTGTAACAGGGACTTCGCACGGGCTTCATTTCCAGCTCCCAGGAAAGCCAGTCCCTGAAGCAGTGTCATCCAAGTTTGTGACCAATGCCGCTCAAGACCTCGTCCACTATAGCTAACAGGAAACCAGCTGGGACGAAACGCTCGTACCAATTCATGAGACAGCGGATCAAAAGATGCCATCGGTCCAAGAATTCGATATCTTCCCTGTAACATGACTGAAAGGCAACGCACATACTCCGGCATATCAAACATCAAGACATCTCCACGTTGGATAGCTGGAAGAATGTCATTAGCAGTTAAAAAATGCCGTTGCCCAAACGTTTGCCGGTCAACCAACCACTCGCCTAAAAGATACTCCCGCAATAGTCCACGGTGAACCGGAAAATAGCGCACCGTATAGATCCCGGGGTTCACCGGTCGCTGGATTCTTCCCCAAGGTGAAATCACACGATTCGTCTGCTGTGTCGGTGTCAGGGGATACCACCACATCACGAGAAGTCCGACCTGAGGAAATCGGACAAAAATGTTGGCTGCACGATTATAATGGGTCATCGCATCGGACAATTGTCCCAACTGCTCAAAACAGGCACCCATCATGACTTCATGAAAGATTGAATCGACCCACGGAAATCGGACATAAGGAGATCGAACAGACTTGGAAACCATCAACTGAAATCGCTTCAAGGCCGACTCAAACTGCCCCAGATGGTAATAATGAAGTCCGGTATAATAGTCTGCAACCGGATAGGTAGGGAGTTGCTGGCCGTCTATCAGTTCTTTCTGTGCAAATACCGTTCGGCCTTCAGACACTATCAGCAAAACGAGAATGAGCAGCCCGCCACAAGATCTCATAGCTGTCCTCCAGAAAGTTCAATATTCAATACTCATACAAACAGAATACCCACTGTTCCGGAACCTGTCATCCAGGCCACGTAAGACTATCCGCTTCGTCCAATAATATACCGAAGAGGATCCACCTGGTGTCGCAAAATTTCCAACTGTTGAGAACTGGGGTCAGGAGTGGTTTCAATGGATTCAGGAATCCGTAATTCAAACCCCGTATGATCACGCACTTCATCGAGACTTACTCCAGGATGTAAACTTTCAATCTGCATTTGTCGGGTTCTTTCGTCAAATCCCAGTACGGCAAGGTTCGTAATCACTTTATAAGGCCCGGTGTCCTCAGGAAGTCCGAATGATTCACGTGCTCCTGGACCGGTCAGATACCCGGGTGTTGTTACAAAATCCAACTTACTGACAAACCGTCTTCGGTCATGAAGCGTCAGTACCAGGGTTCTCCAGCAGAGACTTCCCAGATCGTTTGCCCCCCCGCTTCCAGGTAAACGAACCTGCGGAGCGGGATACTCACCAATGATAGTCGAATTCAGATTTCCATAGGCATCGATCTGAGCCCCTCCAAGAAACGTATAATCAATCATTCCCCGCTGACAGGTTTCCATGATGTCCGCCATACTGGCCGCCATCAATCCCTGATAAAAAGTTCTTGAATCCCCTACACTGATTGGCATTTCCGGTAAGCGTGAACCGACGCCACCCGCTTCAAAAAACAAAGTCAGATTCGGTGCTGTCGTCTTCTGAGCTAACATCGTCGCAGCACAGGGCGCACCGGTACCCACAACCACAGTTCGCCCATCTTCTAACATGCCCGAGGCAGCACAAATCATTAACTCCATGGGAGTGTAGTCAGTCGTCATCTGAAATTCTCATATTAGGAAAGGCATTCGAATCTGAAATAGAAATATGGCCTGCCCCTTCTTTACCTCACTCGATCAGCCATTCGCGTCGTCGCAGATCCTGCATGCGAGGTATCCCTCCGCAAAGCTCCAGGTACTCAGAAAAAGTGCTGGTTTCAAAAACATAACGACTCAGAAACGCCATATGCTGATCTAATTCTTTTTCAGACTCCAGCCATTGCTGTAAATGATCTTCATCTGAAAAATACTCATAGGGCATATTTCCTGGGTAACTGCCAAAGGGAACTTCACAAACTGCGTCCACACAGAAAAAGGGAATCATGGTCTGAGTTGGATGACGTCTAATTTCATCATTAGGGATCAATCGTTCGCAGGTAATAATCAGTTTTTTTGAGGCCCGTGCCAATGCAACATCCGCCACGGAATTTCCATTAATTCGGCAGTTACCGTAGACGTCGGACTCATGCACATGGATCACAGACACATCCGGCCATAGCGCTGGCACAGCCGTCAATCGTTTGAATGTAAACGGACATTCCACCGTCCGCGCCGCACTGAACTCAAAGGTATCCGTACCTGCCAGGGTTCGCACAGGCAGAAAAGGAACTCCCATGGCAGCCGCTTGGAATCGTGCGGCAAGCGTGTAGTTACTCCACTCACAGAAAACGACCTCCCCACTTTCAGAAACACGACGTGCGTGGGCAGACAAACCACGCGCTTCGAGTCCTACAATGTAGGCAGCGTCCACACGCGACAACAGTTTTCCACGGCCTGTCTGATTTCCGGCACAAAGAATTTGAAAGTCGTGTGTTGTCGTATGGCCGGCAAAACCAAGATCCTGTTTTCGTTGACGCACGATCTCGTGTAAAGCAGCAGTCGAAATGCGATCTGCACCAAAACCCCCGGAAGCGAGGTAATCACCATCGGCAACAAAACGTGTAACCGCTTCCTGAACAGTCATCACTTTTTCGACCATTACCCTAGGTTTGTCCCGAAATGTCTGTCGCGCCCGCTCACAATCCGGATCGGTGAACAACGGCCCTTTACCTGACTCCGTCGATTTCGACATCTCTGGACAACTCCTATGAATCTCCGTCGACCGCAAGAAGCCGTTTTAAGCTTGCCATTACCTGGTAACACATAATCCACTTCCTCCGATCATCCCCGGCAATCTAAATAATGGCGATCGTATGATAGCCTCACGGCTACATCAGATCTGCCAAAATCTGTCAGCCCCCTTATCCTTAAACCGTGATACCGGGATGAGCTCCCATTTCATGACAATCAGAACATGACTTCTGGCAGAAATCTCACAACAAACTTTTCGAAGGTATTCTTTTCATCCGGCACTCAGCGACTCTGAATACAGTACAAGTGATTCATTGACCGAATAAACAGCGCGTTTTGGCTGACGGCATACGAAGCGAGGGTCTCCTCTGAAAGCGGATTCCGGGCCAGTAACGAAAAGTCAGTACCCGCTTGCAGTACAACACCTTCTCCATCTTCACTTTGAAAGTAAACCTTGTTGTCTCCATAAACCGGTGAAGCAGAGAACTCACCACCCAGACGTTGTCTCCAATGGGACTGTCCGGTTCGCGCATCAAGACATGATGCAATCCCGCGATCACTCACAAAATAGAGTTCGTCCTCAACGATCAATAGAGAGGGATTATGTGGCACTCCGGTTCGAGTCCGCCAAGCAATGTGTGTATTGGTCACATCTCCGCTCCCATCCGGTCGAACCGCAAGCAGCCAGGGAGTAGCATACCCTGTGCAGATGTAAACCAGTCCGTGTGCAAAAACCGGTCGAGGAACCACAGAAAACCCGTCATAGGTTACATACCAGAGTTCTGTGCCATCGATCGGGTCGTACGATACAACGGCATTGGCACCTGCAGAGATCACCTGTGAACGCCCCTCGACTTCGATGGCTAATGGCGTACTGAATGAAAAACGCCGTCCGCTACTCGGTGGGCGATCTTTTGTCCAACGAACCTTTCCGGTGCGGTGATCCAACGCTGCCACAAACTGTCTGTTTGCGCCATCGCAATTAAATATCAGGTGATCTCCTACAAGAACAGGAGATCCGCCGTTACCGTGCACCGGGGTGAAGATCAGTGATTGATTACGCCAGATGACCTTCCCGTCAAGATCCAGACATGCCGTACCACTTACTCCGAAATGCACATAGATCCTGTCATCTTTTAAAATCGGAGTTGGACTGGCATGACTGTTTTTAAGGTGAATGGGATCGGTTTCTACGCCGGACTGACGAAAAACTTCCGTTTTCCATATCAGGGTTCCGTGGTCCTTATCCATGGCAATCAGACACAACACTTGATCCGTCTCTGACTCCGAAGTAAGGGGAATCGCAGTGGTCATGTAAATAATGTCATTGGAAACAATGGGAGATGACCATCCCTTACCAGGGACCACCACTTTCCACTTCACATTGACAGAATCATTCCAGTTAACGGGTAGATTCTGAACCGAGGCCAACCCCTGACCTGTTGGCCCCCTGAATTCAGGCCAATCCTCACTACAAGATGCCGTACCGGGAAAAAGACACCCTACTAACAGGAAGGTGGTTGCTGAAAATGTATGATTCAATGTTAACACTCACTGATAGAAAAAGAGAAACCCAGGGATCCTCGACGTGTGCTATTCACGATTTCGACATCGGTCAGTCACCTGTCGACACTTGGATTACCTGGCTCACACAGGGCAGTCATTCTAACAGGAACAATGCGATTCCTCTATGCCCGGCTATCTGTCAGGCAGGCCTGATCCCCGTCAAAGTAATCTGCAACATTACTCGCGATGAACAGCGAACCTAAATAAAACGGTTTGCCCTTTAACAAACTCCTTACATTGCAGGTCAAATAAGCATCCGTTTCAACTGCTTTTCTACGCGAAAACCAACCCTGACTCGACTTACCCAGGAAATATTGAAATCCCACAATCTCTGTGATTGTAGCCAGATACTTCAGAGAACGCAGGCACTCTCAACGGCATTCTCGCTGTTCTAGTTTCTGACTTTGCGCAGGGAACTCTTACCTGTCAGGATTTTCCATATTCGACCTTGCAACCTGCCCTATTCCCACCGTGCTATGTTGAAAAAACCGACTCCACTCTGTCGGCCCCACTGCTTGCCATGATTCTTCTAATTGAGTGGAGCGGAGGGGACTCGAACCCCCGACCTCTGCATTGCGAACGCAGCGCTCTCCCAAACTGAGCTACCGCCCCATAAAATGAGTAAACCGGAGAAACGACCGCTCCGTTCCAAATCACAGACGCGATTGACAGAACGGCTTCCTGACACGTCCTTCCATATGTTGTCCCCGTGTTACTCCGTTCATTCTAGCGCATTGAAAAGAAACACGGAAGATAAGTAAGAGCTGTTCTGCGAGAGATGTACAACGGGGTGTATCTCTTATGTTACCCGCAAACTGATAATCCACAGGTAAGTGTTATCCATTCAGTGGCGATCGGGTTTATCCGAGTATCAGGTTTCCAGAAATTACCGCATGATTGCCCCAGACCATCTCAACTGAATAGCATCTGGTTCTTCCCATGTTTTGAATCCATCCTGTTGACACCCTCTCCTGCACAGCAAGACTTCCACAAGATTTACGTCTTCCTTCGAACATCATGAGGGAACATGATCTTCTGTTCTAAAAATCGTGTCGAAAGAACAGTGAAGCCGGTTCCTTTTGCTGGTTTTATTCGGTTCCCTCATCCTATGAAAAAACCATACTGCTTTGAGCAGCATTGATCTTTCAGCAAAATGGAACTACTCTCTTAATGCAAGCTAGTAATCCTATGACTTCGCTTGGAAACACATAATCTGTCATGAATGAGAAAGAATTATCATTGGTCGTCGATCCTCAATTTGACAATCTCAGTCCGGCCCAACTTTACGAAGATGCTATCCGGCTTGGGGATGGAGAAATCGCTTCCAATCGCGCCTTGATCGGTCCTCGCGCAGATCATCGTGCAACCTGTTTTCCGGTTGTGTAGAACAAGGTGGAAAAGACCCGCAATACCTTCACAATCGCGAACTCTCATA
>CAXEIY010000004.1:0-3207 GCA_963996245.1 uncultured Planctomycetia bacterium
CTTTTTTGTGAAATAAAATGACGTAATGCTGATACCGTACACACTCAAACTGACTAAAGGAACATCCAAACGATACAATCAAATAGAATCTTCGTGAGAGACACCTGTGTTTCTGTCAGACACGATTACACACAGATACCTTTGTCGTCGTGCGGACCACTCCTCAGCAACTCCATAACAGTCATTATTCACCGCGATCGGATTACGGACATACATGACCCGTCCTGTCCGCATATTTCGTCAGAAAAGTAGTCCTCATGATCCAGGAGCACATCCGGTTGCCATTATTTGTTATAATGACGAACTTCCGTTCCGGTATCTATCACCTGGCTCATCTGTCCTCGATTCCCATGCAATACCGTATCCCTCGATTCTTTCTGACCGCGGCAGTTACTTTTTTCACTGCCTGCTTAGGGACTGGAATTCACGCCGAACAAACCGAGTCGTGGCTGTTTACGCCCCCTCGAACACCAACCGTTCCCAACGTGGCAACCGATGCAGAGACCTCCCATCCGATTGACGCCTTTATCCAGAGGAAGCTACAACCACTCGAGATCCAGTCCGCCCCTGAAGCTTCACGACAAACATTAATCAGGAGACTCTATTTTGATTTAATTGGAGTTCCCCCCGAACCGGCTGAAGTAAGTGCGTTCCTTTCTGACTCCGGTAATGACCCCTATGGAGCGCTTATTGACCGCCTTCTGGAAGATCCGCGATACGGGGAACGCTGGGCGCGTCATTGGTTGGACCTGGCACGTTATGCCGACACCGCTGGATTCGAAGGTGATCCCGATCTACCTCATGCCTGGCGGTATCGTGACTATGTCATCGACGCTTTCAATAATGACAAACCTTATGACCGATTTATCCTTGAACAGATTGCCGGAGATGAAATCGCAGATATTTTTGGAGCCGGAGACCTTCCACAACCCTCGGCTGAACAAATCGTAGCCATGACGTTTCTGCGTCTTGCTCCTTTCACTGAACCCCGAGGGGACGAAACCCGTCACGAACTGCTCAGTGAAATGACAGCAACAGTCGGTTCGGTTTTTCTAGGATTGACGGTTGGTTGTGCGAAATGCCACGACCACAAGTATGAGAATATCCCAACAAAGGATTTCTATCGACTGAAAGCTTTTTTTGCAACCGTCCAGATTCCACGTCCGGAACCGGGAGACATTTTTCAGATAGGCGGTCCGATTCCGGCACCTTTTTATCGTCCTGGTGAAAAGGAATGGGCGGAACAACAAACTCTCTCCTGTAAGAAGCAACTTGAAGTCGCCCAGGATCACCTGAAATCATTAAAGACCGAACTCGAAGGGATACTGCAAAGTCCATCCGGATTTGGCTTTCAAATTTCCGGTACTGAACTCGGCAACCATTACTTTTTTGAGCCGACTTCGGTTACCGATGGATCTGCTCACTCGGTCGTTGTGACAGCCGACAACAAATCCTGGAAAATGTTCACCGATGGTGTCGCTTCTAGCGAGCTCCACGGGCTTTCGGGTAAAAACCTTGGGGCCTGGTTTGGAGATTTGCCTCAGACCAAGCACATCAGTCTGGGGATGCACACAGCAGGTACGGGGCAGCTCCAGGGTAACGCACATATTGGCACTTTCTCTGACATACTGATTTACGACCACCCTCTCACTGAATCTGAAAGAGCGGTGTTAAACGACTACAGCAGCACTCGCCGGCATTCGAAGTCTTCTGCCCATACACCTCCTCCTCAACAGGGACTTCGATTCTGGCTGGATGCTTCAGATCTTGACGCCGACCCTGTAACATCCAACCCGCCGTCCGGCGCAGTGGTTCACCGATGGCAGGATCGGATTTCTCACATCGACCTGTCTCAAAAAGATCCTCAAAGACAACCCCTGCTGACAACGCTCGGCCCGGAAGGGACAGCAGCCGTTCAATTTGATCATGATTTTCTCCTGGGAAATGTAGAAACCGCGACCTTTCTCAATGACCAGCAAGGCAGCATGGTTCTGATATTTTCGGCTACTCACGACGCCGAGGGATACGGCTTGGAAATTGGGGGAGGGGGCGCTTTCATCAGCACCGTGATTCACCCGAAAGCAGGACAAAAGGCTTCTGTAGAAGAGGTCCTGAAAACCGAGAATGATACACGTATTTCGGACACTCAGCGACAAACCTTCCGTAATCTGTCTAATCAGGAACGTTTTCTGAAACAACAATTAAAACGCCTGTCTCCTGCCGCTATGTCGCTGCGACACTCATACGGCCCTCCCTATGAACCCGGTGTACCAACTTCACGTATTCACATTAGAGGTGAATGGGACAACCTGGGAGAGGTAGTGAAACCTGGTTTTCTTAGTTGTATTACCGGTAATCAGAAACCCGCAGCTATTCGTCTCGACCCTTTCAAACGCTGGCCTGCACGCAGCCGCCGAATGGCTCTGGCACGCTGGATTGCATCGCCAGATAACCCTCTCACAGCACGCGTAATCGTCAATCGTATCTGGTTCTGGCATTTTGGCAGTGGTATTGTTCCCACCCCCAGTGACTTTGGAGAATTAAGCGGAGGACCATCACACCCCGACTTGCTTGACTGGCTGGCGGCACAGTTCATAGAAAACAACTGGAGTATCAAATCACTTCATCGTCTGATTTGTTCTTCCAACACCTATCGACAACAATCGAACTGGAAGCATGCAGCGTCTGAAGTAAAGGACCCCGATAACCGTCTGCTCTGGAAATTCAACCGTCGTCGACTGGATGCTGAAGCCATCCGTGATAGCGTGCTGGCGGTCAGTGGTCGTCTCAACCCCGAACACTATGGCTTACCGGTATTCCCTCCGCTGCCTGGAGATATCGCTGAAACCGTCAAGTACACGGATAGTAAATGGCACACGCAGAGCGGTCCTCAAGGGCGCAAACGCAGTATCTATATCTATCAACAACGGACCTTAACCATGCCTTTCATGCAGACTTTTGATGCCCTGGTCTGTGATGAATCAAGACCCAAACGTCAACGGTCCGTCACTCCGTTACAAGCCCTATCTATGTACAATGGTGATTTCGTCAATATCGAAAGCCTCCATTTCGCAAAGCTTATTCGAAAAGCTTGTGGCAGCGATCCCAATCAGCAAATTCATCAATCCTTTCAAAGGGCTTTAAGTCGGGATCCCACCGAAGAAGAAACCGACACCCTCCTTCGGTTCATGTCCGCTCAACCATCCA
>CAXEIY010000005.1:0-43739 GCA_963996245.1 uncultured Planctomycetia bacterium
AAGCCCCCTGCCGTATTATGTTGATTCTATTGGACTTTAACTATCCTGAGGAGATCTTTCTGTTATGGAAAATCAAGAAATTATTGATGCGCTTAAGAACTTTGACACACCGTCAATTACGAACGTGGTCGCTACCTATCCCAGCCACCCTCTTTGTCTGGGCCTGTACAATCCCTGGACCGAAAACTGGTATACTGACCAGACTCTACGATGCATGTATCCTGAACTGGAACGCACCGTTGGATACGCCGTAACCTGTGTTTTTGGGCTACCAGATCCAAATTTCTCGAGATTGTCCTTTCTGGACGTACTTGAGGCACTGGATGCCTCCCCCAAGCCTACCGTACTGGTTCTTCAGCAGAAATTTCCTGAGGAACTGGCAGGAAAAGTAGGACTGGCAGGAGGTATCATGACGTCCGCAATGAAATCTGCCGGCTGCCTGGGAGTTGTTTCCAATGGTCCTTCCAGAGATCTGGATGAAATACGTCCCATGAACTTTCAATACTTGATTAGCGGTGTTACCCCTGGACATGGTGATATGGCCGTTCACGCGGTAAATGTTCCGGTATCCGTAGCCGGAATGGACGTAAGTCCCGGAGAAATTATCCACATGGATGAAAACGGGGCTTGCAAGTTTCCCGCAGAACAGCTTTCAGCTGTTCACACAAATGTTCAAGCACTGCTCGACGAAGAGACTGAAAAAGTCAATCAGTTACAGAAAGCCACCACCTTACAGGATATCAAAAACGTATTTTCTGGCCATTCCTATGGAAAGGAGGACGATTCCTAGAACGTTGCTCAGAACAAAACAGACACACCCACCCAATGGAACTGTTCCACTTGCGTTGTACCACCTATAAGGATCTTCTTCATGTACAAAACCAGCAGACCTTGTCATTCCCGTACTTCTTATTGGGTACTTTGGGTTGTCACCTGTTGCGTTTTACTTTTTACGATTTCGTACACCACACCTGCCCAAGCAGAAGAGTATCATTTAGGTCCGGATTCGATGCGTCACAACGACGTTCCCAAAGGAACCGTCACTCGTGGAATCTGGCGCAGCCAGAAAATATTTCCAGGCACAGAACGTGATTACTGGATTTACGTTCCTGCCCAATATCAGGATTCTATCCCCGCCTGCCTTATGATTTTTCAAGATGGATCCAGCTATGTACGTGAAGACGGAGATGTGCGTGCTCCAACAGTATTTGATAATCTCATTCACCAAGGTGCCATGCCCGTGACGATCGGAGTTTTCCTTAATCCGGGAGTGATTCCTGGATCTGCCCCGGGGAAACAACCTCGAAAAAACAGAAGCTTCGAGTATGACACACTGAGTGATCAGTATGCCCGATTCTTGATTGAAGAGGTACTAGTGAAACTCAACAAGATGTATACGTTAAGTGATTCACCAGATCACCGTGCCATTTGTGGGGCAAGTTCAGGTGGGATATGTGCCTGGACAGTCGCTTGGGAACGACCTGACCAGTTTCAAAAAGTGGTCAGCCATGTGGGTAGCTTTACCAATATTCGTGGTGGCCATGTCTATCCGGCGCTGATCAGAAAAACAGAAAGAAAGCCCTTGCGTGTTTTTCTGCAGGATGGGAAAAACGATCTCGACAACCTTCATGGAAGCTGGCCTCTGGCCAATCAACAAATGGCGGCCGCTCTTTCTTTTATGAAATATGATTACCGGTTCGTATTTGGAAATGGTGGTCATAATTACATCCATGGTGGTGCTATCTTTCCAGAAACACTTCGCTGGCTGTGGCGCGACGTCCGTACCCCTTCTAAGTAATCATCGAGAGGATCAGACCCCTTGCGAACATTAATCGGTGTCACTGTTTTGCTTTTTGCCCAACCAGTATTCGCTCAAGACATGCCCTTGACCCAGGTACTAATTGAAAAAGAACCCTGGCAACTCGTTGGAGAAGGTTTTCGTTTTGTCGAAAGTCCCGCTTCAGACAAGGAAGGTAATATCTATTTCAGTGATGTCCCGGACAGCAAGATCTACAAAATTACTCCGCAGGGTTCCCTTTCCCTGTTTGCACGAGAAACAGGAGAAACCACAGGACTTATGTTTGGTAAAGACGGAAAACTGTACGGGTGCCGTCACAAAGAGCGTTCGATTGTTGCATACAACCTTGATGCTACCTTTCAAGTGGTTGCCGACAATGTAACCGCCCATGACCTTGTGGTAACCTCCGACGGAGGGATCTATTTTTCAGACCCCAGTCACAAACGAATTGGCTACCTTTCTCCCCAACGTTCCGTCGCTGTCGTAGCTAAGAATCTCCATCCTAACGGTATCACACTTTGGCACGATGGAGGGACGCTTGTCGTCACGGAACGGGACCATCCTTACCTGTGGACATTTCGTGTTGAAAAAGACGGTCGCCTCTCATATCGCGAAAAATATTATCTTCCTCTGACTCTCACATCTGGAAGCCACTTACCCGGATCCGATGGCATGACGATGGATCGGGACGGACGGCTATACGTCACCTCGACGGCAGGTCTGCAGATGTTTGATCCCACCGGACGCCAGGGTGGCGTTATCGTTAAACCACAACAGAAACACCTATCGGATATCGCGTTCGGAGGCCCTCAGTTCAACATGATGTATGTGACCTGCAGTGACAAAGTATACCGCCGGAAAGTCAAGCCACAGGGGATCCCTTTTTACGGTTTCAGCCACGATCTAAGCACGAACTCAAAATAGGATGACTAGAAACCGGGTCATCGAGAAAAGATAGAGACGTCGACTTTACTCCCTGGGGGCATACCATTCGCGGATGCGCACTTCGATCTCTTTGGTTTCTGCCTGAACCAGTTTCTTGAACTGGTTAATATCACTGAAACCTTTGGTACCCCGATAGTGATAAGGAAATACGATCCCAGGTTTAAATTCTACGGCCGCACTTGCCGCCTGCTCGACCGTCATTGTGTAGGGCAGATTCATACACAAAAATGCCACATCAATGTTCTTCAAAGACCGCATCTCAGGAACATCTTCCGTATCGCCAGAAATGTAAACCCGTTTTCCACCCAACGATACGACATAACCGTTACCTCGCCCCTTACTGTGGAAACGCAATCGTTCCTTGGTCATGTTGTACATGGGAATTGCTTCGACCCGCATTCCGTTGATTGCAATCTTTTCGCCGTTGCCAAGTACTCGGTATACAGACTGCCGTGAAGTAGGAACCTTATCAATGACCGCTTGAGGCGCGAGCGTTATGGTTGATTCCTGACGCACCATAGATACCGTCCCCTGTTGATGATGATCACCATGTATATCTGTAATAAGTATGAGATCCGGTCGATCAAAGGATCGAAATCGTTCTGCCGGTCCGACTGGATCAATGAAAATCGTTTGCCCATTCCAGCGCATCACAAAAGTTGCATGATTCACTGGATAAATTTCGACCACTCCTTTTTCAGTCTGAATTCGGTCAGTTGGAGATGGTATTGTTTTTTCTCCAAGTACCGTCTCCGTAACCAGCAAAACAAACATCAGAAATAAGACAGGATTCCCATATCTTGTCCCGGAATGAATACGCTCGCTCAATTGTTTTCTTGATTGAATTTTCATTGTGCATTCCTTTTTTTCAGACAGCCATCTTCTTTTAACTGTCACCCCAAACCATGCTCGTCAGGATTCGACCAAAAACTCACTCAAAGACAACACAAGACACTTTCCTGACACAGCGTTTCTTTCAAGTTTCCTTGAAGATTTTCTGAATCCAGCTGTTAATTGGCATTAACATCATGCCGGAAATTCACTTCACACGCTACGCCCCTGATCTGTAATCTCAACGAATTCCTGGGTAAACTGTGATCCGTCGTTATTGAGCGTCCAGCTTGTTATCTGGTCAGCAATCCCGTCTCGTACCGACACAATCACGTAAGAATACCACGGCCATGCATGTTCAAGGTCAAAAGCCGAAGGACGAGCAGAACCATTAGGATGGGAGTGATAAAAACCCAGCAACATCAGATTTTCCCTTTGGGCAGTTCGCTCTGCCTTCAGAAATTCCATTGGATCGATCGCAAATCGATTGCTTTGGGCTGATGCCTCTCGGTCGTTGTACGTTGGAATCAACAATACTACATTTCGCAAACCAGCTCGCACTTCTCCTAGTATAAAACCGCAACATTCTCTCGGGAAACTCAACTGTCCTGCTTGACGAATGCTCTGCTCATGACCGGGTTGAAGTACCAGTAATTCTGGTTTCCTATCCATCAAAAATCCTGTTTCTTTGTTTTACTACCCATTCCGAACAAACTACGGCCTCTTCCACACTAAACCACGATGTCCTGTGAAAAAATCTTCTGACAGGATACGCTGCTGCCCATTCATTAACAGATCGGTAATCCAAACTACCGCCTCAGCAGTCATGGTTACCCACACCGAACCTCCCGAAGATAAAAAAGGCACAGTAACCGTATTTCTGACACCTGTGAAAAACCGTAACAAAACGTCTCCGAATGAAGTGCACACTTTTTTCGCTCCGGTCATTAGAAAGTGAGGCATGCCCTCCCGTAACACAGAAGACCGATCGAGTAACTCTTAACTCAGTAGAACTGGTTTCAGAATCGCTACTCTCACTCCGACCGTCAACTATTCGCAAAACGACTAACACATTCAGAAAGAGATGGTGATGATTCCGCCTGAATACGAATCGAACATGCAGCACGTGGATCTTCAAACGCAACCTGAAAATCCACATCCGCACCCTGGTAGAGTCGGCTAAAATGTCCTTGCACCTGAGCCCAGACATCGTCGACCGATTCCGATGAATTGGAAACGGAAAGACGATCGTAAACACTCAACAACACTTCACCCGTATGGAATTGAACATTAGCTGTTAGATGTTCGTCCTGTTCTAATTTTTGACAAGCAACAAGTGCTGCTTTCAAAATCCGTTCCAATCCATCTCCCAAATCACTGGGTGTCGTCCCTTTCATTTTACAGCTTAAACCAGGACGTCCTTCGCCAAAATCAATGCTGTAATCAATATCATGCCCCATTAACATCACACCCGGTCCCTGATGCATGTGTGAATAATCGGCCACATCAATCAATAAGCCATCGACGCTTTTATTCTGAATCCAACGATGGAACAGAGGGATAATTTCAGCGGTACTCACGGTTTCTGAATCTTCCAGGTAGAATTTCAGAGCAGCACATTTGACCTTCATTAATGGGACTCCAATAGCTGGACAACCGGTTAGATTCGAGGTTAAAGTTGAACCCCTCCAGTTGCCGCACCCGTAAGTCTGTTTTCACAGGCATGTGTGGCTTCGATAAACAACAACGATTCTTCTATCAGCGTATGTGCAGAATCTCTGTCCGGATCTTTCCTCGATGACTCGTGCCTTGCAAACAGATAATCGGCAAACTTGGGTCCGGCATATTTGTCAAAGAAACGCTCCGTCGCATAAAATCGTGTGTGAAACTCATCCACAATGCTTTGTGGATCATTGGGCAAATCCAGAAACTCGGTACGAACCAGTGCGCGAGCAGACAACAGCATCGCTTGATAGGCCCTTTTGTCCGCCTGCTTCCAATCGCCGTCATCGAGCGATAGCTGCGCTTCAAAAGCCTCTGACTCTGCCTTGGTTATCTCCATGGAAAACAATGAGACGATCTCGCCGGCACACTCTCCAACTCCCATGTCCCGGGTACTGAATTCACGGGGATCATTCCAATCTGTATACAATTCAGGATCGTCATCATAGGCAGGAACTTTCATAAATGGTTCCAGCATGGCACGAAACTCTTTCTTGCCCACTCGTCCCACCCAGTCCTGAAATACCTCTCCTTTCTGACGTTCTTGTACAAAGCGTTCTGTGACTACATCCACAACCTTGGGGACTGTTTTCGATGGGACCGATCCTACAGCAAGGCCGTAGGACCCTGCATTGTCCTTCCACTTTCCTCCGATAACAACCTGGAAATGAGGCACCGAGTGGACACCTACCTTACGACTGGCACCGTAAAATCCCAGATCCGAAATATGATGCTGACCACAGGAATTAAAACACCCGCTTATCTTAATTTTCAGATTCTTGATTGCGTCATCTAGAAATTCGTTTTTCGCTGCCAATTGAGTACGTAACTGTCCTGCCAGCCCTCGTGATGCCGAAATTCCTAACTTGCACGTGTCGGTTCCAGGACAAGCGGTGATGTCAACCACGGTCCCTGCTCCAGGATCAGACAGACCAATCGCATCCAACGCTTGAAACACATCGGGATAATCTGATTCACACACCCAGCGGAACACGATGTTCTGCTCCACAGTGGTTCGAACATTGTCGCCAACATATTTCCGCGCTATGTCAGAAAGACCTCGCATCTGAAATGATGAAAGATCACCCAGCGGAAGATGTACGGTCACCACCCCGTATCCGGACTGACGTTGCGTATATACATTGGTCATAAGCCATTGAGAAAACGATTCCGAGCGCGGCTCGCCATTGAGTGACCCTGCACCTTTAAGAGGGCCGGGCTCACCAGAAGACACTCCCTCAAGATAGTCCGTCCAGGCACTGTCATGAGGCATTGAGCTGCGCTCTTCTCGAACCAGCTTTTGAAATTCATCCATTCCCAATTTGTCGACAAGGAATTTTATCCGTGCACGACTGCGTACACGTTTTTCGCCCATGCGTGCAAACACCCGACAAATGGCTTGTGCCAGTGGTAGAATATCGGCTTCTGACACCCACTCTTCCATTAGCTTTGCCTGTCGTGGGACAGCTCCCAGGCCTCCGCCGACATACGCTTCAAATCCACGCTGTTCCGCACCATTAATCACCCGCTTTTGAGCGATAAATCCAAGATCATGCATTCTTACCAGCCCACATGCCTCCTCCCGGCACCCGGAAAAAGCAATCTTAAATTTGCGACCAAAATCTTGGCAATCGGGATGCCCCAGCAAAAACGCTGACATGGCACGACTATAGGGGGTGACATCAAACGATTCTTCCTGGCAAACACCAGCCAAAACGCATGCGGTAACGTTGCGAACCGAATTGCCACAGGCTTCCTGAGTAGTAATGCCGACAGCTGCCAGTCGACGCATCAAATCAGGTGTGTCATCAATGTGCACATAATGCAACTGCAGATCCTGCCGGGTTGTAACATGTAGAACTGCATCCGAGTACTCTTCTGCCAAATCAGCGAGCACGTCCATCTGCACGGCATTCAGTCCACCAAAGGGAATCTTAATACGTTGCATTCCCGGGGCATCCCATACCGTTTCAGGGCCCTTTGTAAGATCTCCACATGGAAATACAAGATCTCGTGTTTCCGTTCCATCATGGCGTTTACCATTGTCATAACGCTGACCATAAACTCCTCGGCGCAAACGGGTTTCTGCAAACACTTTGTCTGCTACTGCCCCCTGTCTTTTCCGTTCTATTTGTGCCTCAAAATGATCAATCTCATTAGCCCACTGATCAGGCATGTCATCTTGAAGTATTGTTTTCCAATTTGTGCTTTTTTCCATTATCACTCCACAAAATCCCTGAAAGATCAGGTCATCTAAACGCGTTGTGGACAATCCCACCGCGACCATGACAGAACACCGGTTCCTTCTGACACACTGACTCAGAGTACTGCTCCGTCAAAACCAGTCAAGTATAACTATCCAGGTTCATCTCATTTCATATCAAAATCATTCATTTTCTGCCTTTTTTCTACCACCTGATTTACTGTGCTATACTAACAATAGTTGCACTGGATAGCCGATCCTTCCTCACTCGGTTTCCACCTTGAATCGGCTAGCTACCTTCTGTCTGAATCCAAAATATTTATCGAGGTGCTGGGAACGGTACCTAGTTCCTGTCGCAGGAAAATTCAATCTACCATGACCACTACGGTTTCTCAGCATAGTACGAGAAAAAAGAGGCTTCGGCGAAGGATTCGAAAGCTTCGTCGAAAGGCAAGCCCACTGAAGTCCAAAACCGTACTCTTTTTAGCTTTACCTCCCAGCTTTGGAATGGCATTACTGCTTTGCCTCAAAGTACTTCTGGGTATCTACGCCTTTGCTTTTGCAGATCTTGCTCCCTGAAAACAGTTGCATCCGAACGGCTCTTCCTGTTTTTCCTTGTGGTTTGCGGTTTGTGCCAGGTCATACGGAAATAAGGATGTGGTTGATTCTCAACGGCTAAATCGTGACAATATTCATGACTGCTTATTCAGTCTTAAGTACGCAGCCATGAATTCGATTAAGTTATCACACATCTACCAAGGATCGTGCTAACGCGGCACGATAAACTAGGAGCCCGTGAGGAGGTCGGAAGCTGGAAAGCCGATCGAAGCGGAATTCTCTTTAGAGGAAGGAGGTGGTCCTGTGGAATATGACTCTAGTCCCAACCAGCGAGGTGGTGACGCCTGACGTTAGCTGGCGGGCTGTCGTCAGGACAGCCACGAAACTCGTAAATGGTCACTTTTGTTCCTTTTACGAGCAATCTAACCCGCTTCTGTGATACATGGAAGCGGGTTTTTTTCTTCAATATGCGATCCCATCGGTAATATCCATTTACGATATTTCCGTCGCAGCCTTTCATCATGTGAGTACCCTTAAGCATGCGCTTAACCCTGTTACTGATTACCGCACTTTTGATGGCGTCTGTACTGACCCTGTCCGGCTCCGGAAAATCTGATCCGGATATGTGTGATCTTTCCATTACCCTCATGGATCTCGATCACAATAAACCGATAACAGGAATCATCCGCATGGAACGATCCAATGGAACGCCCATCGCCCTGAAATCACTGCTCTCACGCGGCCTGGGAGTTGAAAACCAGCCAGAACTTTCAAGCTGGTCCGTAATTGACCGTTCCGCTGTAATTCGTGTACCTGCAGAAATCATTACACTTGAGGCTCTGAAAGGCCTTGAAACGGAGCGATTGCGCAAGCAACTTGACCTGAGAGGGCAATCCCGTGCAAGAATCGAGATACCCTTGAAGCACTTTTATCGAACTGCGGAACAGGGACTCCGCAGTGCGAACACACACTTACATGTAATGAAACTCGATCGTCCGACCACCGACCGTTACCTGCAAGATATCCCCAAATCCGATGGACTGGATCTGGTATTCCTGTCCTACCTTGAAAGATATAAGGAAGACCGCACCTATATCTCTAATCGCTACCATAACGATGATCTACGAGCCCTCTCTGATTCAGAGTTGCTCTATGGAAACGGTGAGGAGCATCGTCACAATTTCAAGGGTTATGGTGAGGGCTACGGCCATGTGATGCTTCTGAATATCAATGCCCTGATTCAACCAGTAAGCATTGGTCCCGGCATCATGAAAAGAGGGACTGATGGAATTCCACTGCAGCGTGGCATCGACACAGCGCGTAAGGACGGAGCAACAATCGTCTGGTGCCACAATGATTATGGAATGGAAGATCTTCCAAACTGGATCACGGGAAGGCTTGATGCGCAGAATATATTCGATGGGAGTATTAACAGTAGCTATAAAGACACCTTTTACCGTTATCTGCAATCAGGATTAAAGGTACCCTTCTCAACAGGAACCGACTGGTTCATCTATGATTTTTCACGCGTCTATGTCCCTTGCAAAGATCCACTGACGGTTGAGAAGTGGCTGCATGCCCTAGCAGCGGGACAATCCTATATCACCAATGGACCTTTACTGGAATTTTCCATAGGTAACCATTCCATTGGTGACACCATTGACCTTTCACGATCAGATACTCTGGAAATTAAAGGACGCGGTTTGGGTAGAATTGACTTTCAGAAACTGGAACTCGTACACAATGGGAAAGTCATCCATCACATAACCACACAATCTCATGAAGGACACCACCGGGCTGAGTTCCGTATACGAATTCCGATTCATGAACCGGGATGGTTTGCATTGCGCATCCCTCCCTTCCATGAAAACGATCCAACTGCCGGGATTCGTGTCCCGAAAAACGAGTTCGGTCACACTCTTTTCGGACATACCAGCCCGATATACGTCACCTTTAAGGGAAAATCCATATTCGACCATGCGGTCGCACAAGGACTTCTTCAAGAAATGATACAAAAACAGTCCATCATCGCTGACCGGGCTTTATTTTCAGATGACCAGGCCAAGAACCGTGTTCTTCAGGTCTATGATCAGGCTATTGCAACATTACACCAGCAGATTAAAAGTCGATAGCACATTAAACACCAACGGACTAAACCATACAAAGATCGACAGCACCCTCTCGTTATCGAAAGCATATTGTGCGGGGTTCTGTCGCATGTTTACCTGATATCGAAGATTGCGAAGAAACTATGACGGCATCCTACCAGAAACATGGAATCCAATTTCTATATCCAGAGAACTGGATACTGGAAGAAGCGGATGGAGACCATCAGGAAACCGTCAGCGTCCAGAGCCCCAACACCGCATTCTGGTCTTTAACGATTGATTACAACGGGACAAGGCCGGATTCCCTTCTCACCAACACGTTATCGGTGCTTCAGGAGGAGTACTCAACCCTGGACGCGACACCCGTTGAAGAAAATATAGGAGACAGAAAGGCCGTCGGACAGAACATTGCTTTTTTCTGTATGGATTTAACCAATACCGCGCACATTCGAGCGTTTCAGGTCGGTCAAGTCACGCTGCTAATTCTTTACCAGGCAAGTGATCTCGAGTGGCCCACAACTGCCGCAGTCTTTGAAGCGATAACGTTGAGTCTTGATTGTGACCCATCTCATCTTCAAGATATCGTCTACCAGGACGATGACAGCCCTTACCCCTAACACCCCACCTGTTTACTGGGATCGCCATATGACAGCCTGCCTTGTACGCCATATCCCAGGTTGCCAGAAACAGGCCCTTCCCTGCTAATGGAAGTCTTTCATGAACATTCCAGCACTTTTCCTTCTTACCTCAAGAATACTCCTGACAGCAGCCCTGTTGCATCTGTCCCTCCCCAACCTCTCATCGCCCCTGCAGGCCGAGAATTTTTATGACACGATCATTCGCTCCGGAACCATCGTAGATGGTACTGGACATGCTCGATTTGTAAGTGACATCGCCATCAAAGACGACCGGATTGTTGCCATACAGAAGAACCTGTCGGCAGGAGCAGCTTGTCAGATTGATGCGAATGGTCTGATAGTAGCACCCGGATTTATTGACATTCATTCGCACTCAGATTACCTGCTTCTCGAAGATGGACATGCCCAAAGCAAGATCCGCCAGGGGGTTACCACTGAAATCCTGGGAGAAGGTTCCTCTGCCGGCCCCTATAAAATGCAATTACCCACGCGCACCTTCCAAACCGAAAGCCAGAGACTGTCCTGGAACACACTGGGAGAATATCTCGACATCCTTGAACAACAAGGTATCGCGACTAATGTTGCATCATATGTCGGTCTGGGGAACATCTGGCGTTGTGTAATGGGCAATTCTTTTGATCGTCCGACACAACGGGAATTTTCACAGATGAAAAGCCTATTGAGAGAAGCACTCGAGGAGGGCGCTTTCGGTCTATCCAGTATGCTTGCCAGTCCAACAGGATTATTGGTCACGCAACAAGACCTTATTGAACTCTGTCACGTGGTCCACGATTTTAACGGGCTCTTTTCTTCCCACATTCGCCATGAAGGAACCGGTGTTTTCAGGTCCGTGAATGAAGTAATCGAGATCGGGCGGAAAGCAAAGGTTCCCGTAGACATCATTCATATCAAAATTGCCGACCAGCAGTATTGGGGCAGAATGCGTGAAGTAATTGATCTTGTGGAACAGGCGCGTCATGAAGGAATTAACGTCCAGTCAAATGTCTACCCGTACACTCGAGGTAACAATAATCTTGTCAGTATCATTCCACCCTGGGCACATGAAGGGGGACGTGAAGCACTCCTCAAGAGACTCCACCACCGGCAGGACCGTGAACGCATGAAGCAAGACATTCAAAAGGACATCCCCGGCTGGTACAACCACTACCGTGCAGTAGGAGGAGACTGGAGCCGTATGCTCATCAATGCAGACTTGAGTGAGACCAATAAGCAATTCGAAGGCCAGACAATGAAAACCGTTATCGACGTCTGGCGGAAAGACCGTAATTCAACCTCTGATCCACTCGATATCCTGTTCGATTTCCTGATTCAGGAAAACGGATCTATCAGTACGATTTATGGCCATCATACGGAATCTGACATGAATCAGGTAATGCAACGTCCCTGGTGCTCGATTGGTTCCGATGGGTCTGCCTACGCCACCGAAGGTCCTTTAAAACGAGGTAAACCTCATCCAAGAAATTTTGGTACCTTTCCCCGTGTTCTGGGGGTTTATGTCCGTGAACAATCCTTACTAACACTGGAAGATGCCATTCGAAAAATGACTTCACTCAACGCTTCCAAAGTAGGATTACTTAAGCGAGGAACGCTTAAAGTAGGAAATTTTGCCGACATCACCATCTTTGATGCTGCCGAAATCCAGGACCAGGCAACTTATCTGGCCCCCTTCCAGTACAACAGAGGCATTCATTATGTCATCGTCAACGGAAAACTCGTCCTGAAAACAGATCAGCACACCGGTGTTTTACCAGGCAGATCGCTGCGACGAGGATTGTAGGCTATCTCCCAGCTATGGCTTAAGCCGGGAAAGGTGGATCTGAAACACCACGCTTCAGGATAGTGCGATGACAGTCCATGCCAGACACATTTCACTCGATCCACTGATGCGTCCACCACAAAACAGATGAACGACAGACACTTACAAAATCCTTCTCATCAGAGGGTATCCGCAGGCACTCTTTAAGGCAGGACATTCAGAGGTCCCTACCCTTAACAAGAATTGAAGCAGTAGTGACTTCTACTTTTTCTTAGTCACCTTTTTACCAGTGCTTTTAGAAGCCGCTTTTTTCTTTGATTTCTTGGTTGTTTTTTCTGCCGCACCGTTTCCAAAAATCTTATCCCAGTTTTTCCAGAATTCTGGAGTCGTACCTGTACGAACAATCGGACCGCCCATTCATTCCTCCAAAAATATTCTAATACTTAGCTCACGATACAAATAACATACTTACGCGATGCCCTTTCTGCTCCCATCTCGGAACAGCTTTGCGTGCGTATACGTTAATCACCTGCACCAGCAGGAACAAGGGGAAGTTGTCACAATTGCTAACTGGGTCGGCCCAATTTCTGCGGTTTATTCACAAGCGCCTTTCCCCTACCCCCGAAGCTGGAATCTAGCGATGTTTATTAAGAACCGGAAGCAACGTTTCATCCTTCCCCGAATGAACAGCCGTCTCAGGTTGTGCGGTGCAAGAAGAGACCTGATTCGTTATCTCCTCTTCCCTGCATTGTATTTTCTGTCGCAAACCTATTGAGTACAACAACGCACGCAAGGCTTCCCTGGGATGGCTTAACGAGTCCATGACCGCAGATGCTTCGTATCCACAGTGCGCCATGCAGTCTGCACAGCGGGGATCACGCCCCGTCCCGTAATTTTCCCAACGGGTATTCGCCAATAAGCTTTCAAAGGATGATTCATAACCTTCGTTCAGCAAGTAGCAGGGGCGTTGCCAACCAAAAACATTACGCGTTGGATTCCCCCAGGGCGTGCATTGATATTTACGATCTCCGGTGAGAAACTCTAGATACTGAGGTGAATGATTAAAAGGTAAGCCATTATTCTTTAAAATTGAACGGAACAGAGAGATTGTTTTTTCACGTTTGAGAAAACGTTCTTGTTCCGGTGCTTTTTCGTAAGGGTACCCAGGTGAAATCGTCAACCCGTCAATACCCAGCTCAACGGCGTAATCCAGAAAACGACGAACTTCCTGTGAGGACTCCCCTTCAAAAACCGTGGTATTCGATGTGACACGAAATCCCGCCTGTTTTGCGGCTCGGATACCCTGCACTGCCTTCTGAAACACTCCCTCACGACATACCAGTTCATCATGCCGATCCTCGAATCCGTCTAGATGGACACTGAATGTCAACCGCACGGAAGGGCGAAAGAGATGTAATTTTGACTCCAGAAGGATCGCATTGGTACATAAATAAACAAATCGTTTCCTGGCAATCAGACCATTGACAATTTCAACAATCTGCGGGTGAATTAGTGGCTCTCCTCCGGCAATGGATACTACGGGTGCTCCACATTCTTCAGCTGCATGAAAACACTCCTCTGGAGTTAATCTTTTCTTCAGAATTTCATCGGGGTACTGGATCTTGCCGCAACCAGCACATTCAAGGTTGCACTGAAACAGAGGCTCCAGCATGAGTACGAGCGGAAATTTTTTCCTGCCATACAGACGTTGTTTAAATAAGTACCAGCCAACCGATAGCATCTGACGTACAGGGACTCCCACTCTGCACCTCCTGAGCAGCAGCAAGAAAACCGGAAGCAACTCCAGGCACACTGACCGCCCTTCATCGCCACTGAAAGAAGGACACGAAGACTCCTCCCGCCAGTATTGTCATTCCTTTCGAACCACAGTAGCATTCAATATACTGTAAGTTCACTTCTTTTTCCATGGAACGAATTACGCCCGTATATACTGACCACGGGTATCCTGTAACACAATGCGGACCCGATACGGTGGTGATCACCGTGCATCCCATGCCAGTTATCAACCCTTTACGCCATCCACGCCTATCACTCATCGCTTGGGTGATCGTCGCTGTTTTGTCTATCGGTATAATTTTCGTCGTTAGACATAGTCACCTTTTTTCTGCGGCGATTGCCTCCTGGAACCAGGACTGGTCTACCGTTCGCCGTAATGCCGAGTCGTACCTTAAAGACCATCCAGACAACCGTTATGCCAGACTACTGCTGGCCCGATCGTTTTGGAACAACGGGGACTGGAATGCGGCAACTCGCATTTACCAGAATTTTATTCGCTCTGAGTTACCACTCCAGGACCTGAGGGCATGGGCATCCCATTACCAACGCTCGGGTAACCTGTCACAGGCCGAACAACTGCTGCAGGTTATCCTGGAACAACATCCACAACACATCGACAGCCTGATTGAACTGACCGATATCTATCAACGTACCAGTCGTACACGTCGTTCAAAATCACTGGCAGACAAGGTGATCCGACTGGCTCCCCATCGAGTTGAAGGATGGATCGGCTTAGCTCAGGCACACTTGTCTCTAGCAGAGCCTGAACCATCCATCGAATGCCTGAAAAAGGCTCTTAAGCTGGATCCTCCCAATCAGCCAGTCATTCGAAAAATGCTTGCCGATATCTTTCTGCTACATCTCAACCAACCCCTGCTAGCTCAACAAGAACTGGAGCATACTCTCCAACTAACACCGCATGACGTGGAAGCCATGTGGATGCTTGCTGAAAGTTTTATCAAAAGGCAGCCTCCTGACCTCATACAGGCTGAATTACTGCTGAATAAGGCTCTGAAAAAGGATCCCGAAAATCGTCGTGCACAACAGCTCATCGTGGGCATTCAACTCGGTCAAGGCAACATTAGAACCGCTCAAGAACAATTAGATAAACTCCTTCAGCGCGACCCCGAAAATCATGAAGCACGTCATCTGTTGCATATCAGCCAACAAATGAAACCTGGAGAATCGTTCAACATGAGCGATGTCCTACGCTCTCAAAGCGATCTGCCCCAGACCATGCCTCTGAATATTTCCTGGAATTTCACGGAAATCACCGAACAACTCGGACTGAAATTTCAACATGACAGCGGAGAAGATAAAGAACGACGATTTTATCCGGAAACACTGGGAAGTGGAGTCGCTCTCTTTGACTACGACAACGATGGCGATCTCGACCTCTATTTTGTGAATGCACATACCCTGATCAGAAGCAGCACTCCTCATAATCAGCAATCCAAAAACAGGCTTTTTCGCAATAATTCGAACGGAACCTTCACTGACGTCACCGACAGCAGTGGCCTGGGTGACACCGGTTTTGGACACGGTGTAGCTGTCGGAGACTATGACAACGACGGCCAGCCCGATTTGTATGTAACCAATTTCGGTTCTAACTCACTTTATCACAACAATGGTGATGGTAGTTTTTATGATATTTCCGAGCGTGCACAAGTGAACAACAACGGTATGAGTACCGGTGCCAGTTGGCTCGACTATGACGAAGATGGAGATCTCGATCTTTATGTTGCCAACTATGCGATCTACGACATTCATTCCCCTTACGAATGTACGCAACCCGGTGTAGGACCGATCTACTGCAGTCCTGACACGATGCGCAATCAACGGGATGCCCTCTATCAAAACAATGGTGACGGAACCTTTTCGGATGTCAGTCAACGAATGGGTATTTCCCGAGACAATCAGGAAAATCGTCTTGGAAAAGGTCTGGGAGTTCTCGCAGCAGACCTGAACCATGATGGTCATATAGACTTGTGCGTTGCCAACGATTTAACACCCAATTTTCTGTTCTATGGAAACGGTAAACAATTGATTGATTTTTCGGAACAGAGTGGCACCGATCGAAACAGTGACGGACTCTGGGAATCGTGTATGGGGATTGATGCTGGGGATATTGACATGGACGGCGACTTCGATCTGTTTGTCACAAATCAATGGATGGAAAAAAACACCCTGTACCGTAACGTCGGAGAACTTCTGTTTCAGGATGTTTCCGAATTTCTGGGCCTAGGATTCGGCACAAAACGCGCTGTCGGATGGGGCACGGCTCTTATTGACTTTGACAAGGATGGGGATCTCGATAATTTTGTGACCAATGGCCATTTCTATGACTGGCGAGGAGACTCCCAACCTTTCCGCCAAAGTGCCATGCTCTGGGAAAATGATGGAACAGGCCTATTTTTGGATGTCAGTTCTCAAGCGGGCGATTACTTTCAGAAAAAAGTCGTCGGGAGAGGTGCTGCGTTTGGCGACCTGGACAACGATGCCGACATTGATATCGTACTCAATCACTGGAACGATTCGTGTGTTGTTCTTCAAAACAACACGACCTCAGATGGACACTGGCTGCGTCTTGAACTGACTGGAACCCATTCCAATCGAGATGCGGTAGGAACCGCCATCCGTATCGTCACCAAAAATAGCACTCTGCTTTATCAGCGAAAAAGTGCGGGAAGTTATCTTTCCTCACATGATGCCCGAATCTTTGTCGGACTGGGATCCGTTGACCAGATTGAACGACTTGAAATTACATGGCCGCGAGGCATGATCCAATCTTTTGAAAAGATTGGAGTCGACCGAACCTATCGAATAGCGGAAGGACAGACGTTATCGCCGGCCCCTTAGATGCTCACGTACCGTTGACGCTCCTGTTGTGACAAGGAAAATGCCAAATACGACTGCCATTGTCCCTGTAATCAGAGACAGTGTCATTGGATCTCCCCGCAAAAGGTAACTTGCTAGCACACCAAAAATGGGTGTTGCAAATGAAAAAACGACCAGTTGACTTGCCGCATGACGCTGCAACAAAGATGTCCATGCTGCAAAACAGAATCCACCCACGACCACACCCTGATAGAGAACACCCAACACTCCCGGAAGAGTAAAATGGAACCCATCCCATGTTTCAAAAAGCCAGCTATAACTGACAAACATGACTACCGCCAACAGTTCATGCCATAACAAAAGTTTTCCTGGTTCAATAACGTTCAGGGTACGCTTAATAAAAACTGTTTTAACACCTAACAAGGCAGCACTGGCCAACACCCATATATCTCCTTGAAAAGAAGCCTCTCGATCCATAGTGGTGTTCCCTGCGATCGCGAACGGATCGAGAACCACCACCCCCATTCCGACCGATGCTATTAATAAACCTATCGATTTGTTGGCACTCAACCGGTCATCTACTGTGAAGTAGTGACTCAACAGCGCCACAAAAAGGGGATAACTGTTTATGAATACTGTACCGTGTGATGCTGAAGTACTCTTCGAGCCCACGTTCAATAGAGCAATCTGGATAAAGAGCAATATGGCTGTAAAAATAATTGGAATAATCTGATTCCGCTGAACTCGGAACGATGTTCCGCGAAAATAGCACCAGCCCAGCATAAACAGAAAGGCCAGACTGAATCGGATCCCCGCCAAACCTACAGGAGGAAACGTATCCACACTGAAACGGATAGCAACAACGGTCCCTCCCCAAAGAGCACTGCAACTGAGAGCCAGAATAGCTGCATTCTTATCCATCGGCTGGCTGCCGGAGTTACCCGAATGCTGATCGAACGTCGTTTGCTCAACATTTCTTCTCATCACATCTTTAAACATGTCCGACTCATCATTCTCTACGTAAATAACAACGACCGTATCGGCCTGATTACTACCCGCCTGCCTTGACGCCACTTATTCATCACCGGTACCTTTGGATGTGGGTACATACTAGACTGTTTTTACTTCCATGGACAAATGAAGGATGTCTCCAATAAAACTTGCCATCCGGCTTGAGAGTTTAAGGAAACCTTTGCGCAAAGCGATCGAACTTGTTGGTCAACTAGGAGCGCAGGGTTTTACCGTTTCCGCTTCGGGTGATCTATCACCCGATACTCTTTCGGAAACAGGACGCCGTGAATTAAGTCGAAAAATACAAAATATGGATCTGAATCTCGCTGGACTGCTTTTTCCAGACCCTCGCAGCCTCACCGATACCCAGCAACTGGACTATCGAATAGACCAGATTAAAAAAACACTGCAACTCAGTTTTCAGCTTCGATGCCCGTTAGTCTGTTGTTCGCTCGGCCTGGTCCCCGAGCCCGACGACACCATGTACACATCCTTTCGAGACATACTCAATGATGTCGGTCAATTTGCAGAATACACGGGATCCACGCTGGCTGTTCATACCGGATCCACTTCTCATGAATCGATCGCAGCTATTCTGAACCAACATACCCAGGGAGGGCTTGGAATCTGTTATGATCCCGCAGCCACTCTCGTTCACGGTTTTGATTATCTACAAGGAATACAAGAACTGTCCCGCTCGATCATCCATCTACAAGTTCGGGATGCCATTCGTGCAACGAACTCCATCGCGTCACACGAAGTCCCTATTGGAACCGGAGAAGTGGATTGGCAGGCCATGATGGCGGCACTGGAGGAAATTCACTATGACCGATACTGGTGCATCGATCAAAATACGGGAAATGGAGTCGACAGCGTAACTCAGGCTATCACCTATTTGAAATCCCTTATTTTCTAGCGGTTGACTCAATCCACTTAGAGACGCGTGTCTCTTAACGTAATCTACCCTCTTTCAGGAACGTTCTGTCGCTAACAAAATGCATCGGTGATCCCATGCACATCCACCTTCTCCGGCCAAACGACATTCATCCACCCCACTGGTACGGAGTTGCACGTTATGCTACCGAGCTGGTCAGTGCCATTACTGATCTATATCCATCGGTTTCTTTCAGTAGCTTTCACTGTTCATTAAGGCGAAGAGTTCCTCTGAAACGCAAGACGGATCTGGCAAAATCAGGTGTCGAATTACGGGCCATCCCTTTGCCGGACTTTTCCCGATCGGTGCTTTATACTCAGATACTTGAAAAATGGTGTATGCCTTCATGGGTTCAGCAGGCCGGATGTGATATATCATGGGGCACAAACTGCTCTGCACTACCAAAATCAACTCGTCCTTTTCGAACAGTAGTGACCATTCACGATCTCTTCCTACTCACGCACCCAGAACTTTCCGAAAGCTATTTTTCAACATCTGTGGGACCACGCCTCCAACAAACCGCTGAACAGGTTGATCTAATCCTGACCGATAGCCAGTTCACCAAGAAACAGATTGTCGAAATTCTCGGCATTGATCCCGAAAAAGTACTCGTAACTCATCTGGGCGTTTCGTCAGAACTTCATCATTCCATACGTAAGCACGGTGACATTGCCAGCAGCCATGAAAAACGAAAAGACGAACCGCTGCCCCTTCCATTCGCAAGCGTATCGCACCTTCTCGAGAAAAAACCTCTCCTTTCGGTCGGAACGATTGAACCTCGAAAAAATTATGAGCTCGGCCTGTTTGTATATCGTGATCTATTGCGTTTACTGCCCGATCTACCTCCATGGGTCATCATTGGAAACAACGGATGGAAATTTGATCGCTTTTACAGAACCCGTGAACAGCTTAAACTTGAGGATCATGTACATGTGATATCCGGTATGACAGATAACGTCTTACATCGGTTTTATCACAGCTCCCATTGTCTATTCTGTCCATCCTTGATCGAAGGTTTCGGACTCCCTGTTTTAGAAGCCATGACCACCGGACTGCCCGTCGTATGTAGTACCGGTGGATCATTACCGGAAATTGGTGGTGAAGCCGTAATCAGTATCCCACCGCATGACAAAGATGGTTTTGTAGAATCTCTTCATCGGATCTTCACAAAACCAGAACTCAAGCAAAAATTGGCACAACAAGGCCTCCAGCGCGCTCAGCTATTCAGCTGGGAAAATGCCGCAACCCAGGTAATACAGGCTTTTCAAAATCTCTTAAATAACGAACACCTCTCCTGAAACTATTCTGAGAACAAGCATGCCCTCACCTGTTCCACTAGTCAGTGTTCTCATGCCAGTCTACAACGCCATGCCCTACCTTCAGGAAGCGCTGGACAGTATCCTGACCCAAACGTGGGAAAACTTCGAACTCATCATCATTGACGATGGCTCACAAGATCATTCTTCTGACCTAATGGACAGGTATGCCCTCCGTGATCCGCGCATACGTCTCTTCCATCGAGAACATTATGGACTCATTCCGAGTTTGCAATATGCCAGTAACGTGTCTTGTGGCACGTACCTGGCAAGAATGGATGCCGATGACATTTGTGACCCAGATCGCCTTCTCACCCAAATCCGTATTCTAAACAGTAATCCGGAGACCAGTGTTGTGAGCTGCACAGCAGCTACCATCGATGAAAACGGATACACAACTGGCATTCTGGCTCCTCACTGGAGTGATGACATGCTCCTGGAACTTGCGGTTAGCAACACACTGGTTCACGGCTCCATTCTCATGAGACGTAGTGACTTTGAAAGTGTAGGAGGTTACCAGAAAGCACCTGAAGATTATGATCTATGGATACGCTTGGCAAAAGCAGGTAAAGCGTTTGCCCTGGCTTCCCGGCCAGACGGTGCGCCTCTATATTTCTTTCGATCCCATCAACAGCGTTATTCTTTGATTGCCCGACACAGCCAAAGTGAAGCGATCCTTCGAATTCAACTCCCGTTACTCCGTCAGTGCACCCGAACCTATTGGGGCATGCATCCCCGACGTCCCCTGCCAACGGCATCACACAACAAACTAGGAAAATTGATTGAGGGATGGGGTCGTGTCGGAGGTGCAGCTGTACTTTGTCGTCGTATGCGCATTGTGAGCAATGCAATCAGATGGTTGTTGGGACTCAGTGCGCCTTACCATCTCACCACCCTTGATCAAGATTCCTGCCAGCAGATCGCGTCTCGCCTTAAAACAGCCAATGATGCCTTAATTTGGTCCGGCATTTCTTTTCCAGCAGCCTTGCGACTACGGTCAAGACAATGGCGTATTGCCCCATGGAAAGCTGAAAACTGGCGGGATGTGGCACTTTGCATACCTGGAGTTGATACTCTGATTCGATGGATCAGGGATCGCTAATTCTATCCCTCAGTAATCGTACGGTGTCCGTCTGGAAATACCTGAGACGAGTTCTCTAAGGATCTGTTTTTTCTGAAACGTCTTCCGAAAGCCCGTCCAGAAGCTTCACCTGCCTTCGTAACTGCAGGTTACGCTCCAGTACCTGTCGAACCCAATTACTGGTCTGGAGATCCACTTCCTCGTAAAACTTGATTTCCCCTCCCACTCTGGCAGCAACCAGTTTTCCGTTACGGCACGCTAGACGGTTGGTGTGTAACGCGGGAATACGAGGCCCTTTAATGACCGAAGACGTTAAGTTCAGAGGATCTGCAGCTGAAAATATCAACCACTCGGCTTCGCTTGTCATATCTCGCACACGCCGCAGACGTGACACGGAATCGTCAAGAGCATACTGTTCTCCTCCTACGCCAGAAACAAACCTTCCACCTCGAACTTCACCCTGAGCTTCGAGACGACGGTAACTTTTCACTAATTCAGACCACGCTGGAGCAAGGGATTCGTGGATAAGCAGATCGCGGAAAACAACTCCATATCGCTGAAGCAGTAACCATGCCCAGTTGTCAAGAAAAACGGAATCCTCTGACTGTAATTTAGGAAGCCGCAACAAACTCCATCTTCCTGGAACCTGATTTTGAGTAGTCCGATTCGGACCGAATCTTCCAGAAGATTCTGTCAAAGATATCTGACGGGTAGTACGCCCTCGTTTTCTCCTCTTGCCTCTCCCTCGTTTTGTCTCAGGCGCAATCAACTGACGGACCGACTGAAAACTGTCTGCCGTCACCATGCCAATTGCACACAGTTCACTTAGACCGATCTCCACCTGTCCCGGCAAAAGATCCGTTTGCATAACCAGGTCATCAAAGAACAGAGCACCTTGTGTGTCGAGTACGTCTCTGACACAAGCAGCGCTGCTACCCAAATTGTCACGTAAATCATGTTTCACATGGCGCTTCGAAATCCAACTCATCATACTTCTTGGAAACAGGGAAAGTGGAACGGCTCGTGTCAATGGTCGATGCGTGACATACTTCGATCCTGACGAAGGCAACTGTCCCTCAATTGACCCCCGGTCTGTGCGCTGATGAGGCATCCGTTTTGGAGGACGTAGTCTTCCCCATACCACACGTCCTTCATAGGTCAATCGATCCAAATCTGTATCACGGTAAGGATCTACCCGTAACGGAAGAATCTCTTCCTCCCAGGCTCCAGCCGATGTTTCAAATCCCGCCAGTTGACAAACCCGATGCCAAAGTAAATCCGGTTCGGCAACTGGATCGGGCTTGTAAGCGCCGGTATGACGACTGAAAAATCGAAAAAAGTCTGCGGGAGAAACGGGTTCAATCTGTCTGCGTAAACCCTGTAAGGTGAGACGATGTATCCGTGCCAGTAATCTCCGCTGACACCACTGGGTTGTACTCGTAAAATCAGCACTCTGATTATCCAATGGTGCCCAATGCCCTCGAAGTACAAAACCCTCCCCCTCTAAAGCCTCCAGGGATGCTTGTACCTGACGAGGCTTAAGACCCGTAACCTTCGCCAGGTCATCACTCGTCACCGGTCCGGATACTTGCAATCGTCCACGTACCAGTTCTACCCAGCCGTGAGATGCATCTGGGTCGGTCTGCAAAGCTGGCGGCAATTTCGGATACGGGTCTGCAACTACCCCCGGAAGCGCCGCCTGTACAAGAGGCCAGTTTTCCGATGCAATCCACAGTTTCCTGATAACACACACGCGTTCTTCTTCACCACTAGATGCCGTTTGTTCAACAACCGTTACACGACCTTGCTGCACTAACATGTCAAACCAGGAAAACCAATCCGATTCCACTTCCTCCACAGGAAGGACCACCATGGTTAATAACGCATCATGAAGTTCCTCCGGATCACGGACTACCGGCCATGCTTCCCGGCGCACAAGCTCAATGGCCTCAACATCCAGTTTCCCAAGATCCCGCATTAAATCGGGGCTGAGCGATCGCCGTGTCGCGACGGCACGAGTTCGCCTTTCTTCCAGCGGGGCATCGTCCAGAAAAGCATATGGATTCGCATTCAATAATTCATAACTGAAAGGAGACGGTTCACGTGAATCCCGTGCAATCAGTTGTACATTTCCGGATTCCGATTGTTTTAACAGCCGGAGCCATCCTTCCAGATCCATTACCTCGTGCAAGCAATCATGGAGGGTCTGTTGTACCATAGGATGATCCGGAATCTGAATGTCGCCGACAATATTTTCCAGGCAGGCAACCTGATGAGGAAACACCGCTGCCAACAGATCATCAGACTGCATCCTCTGTAACTGTGGAGGGACCCTCTTGCCGCTACGGAATCGGAGTACCGCTAGAGCCCGGTTACAATTCCAGCGCCATCGGGTATTGAAGAACGGCACCGCAAGCACGGCCTGGATTAGAATCTCACGCGCTTGGTCGTGCTTCACCAGACCAAACATCTCTTCCAGAGGAAAACTATGCTGATTGCTCAATGACAAAACCAGACCATTGTCATCTGCACTTGCCTGCAGCTCGAAATTGAACGTACGGCAAAAACGCTTACGAAGCGCCAATCCCCAGGCACGTGTAATCCGTGCACCGAACGGAGCATGCACCACCAGTTGCATACCACCAGATTCGTCAAAGAATCGTTCAAACACAATCCGCTGGGCACCCGGTAACACACCTAATGCAGCCTGTTGCGAAGCAACATAATTGATTGCCTGAGTCGCGCCCCAAGGATCAACCCGACAGTGTTTCTGTAACCAGGCGACTGTTTTCACACAAGCGTCCGGATCCCTGTTTTCCTGAACGTTACTCCGTTGACCTGACACCGGTGTAAACTCCGTCAGCGAGTTCTCGTGAACCCGCAACATTTGCAGAGATCCAGTGTCTGGTAAGACACCTTCCCGACCCTCTGTATAAAGTTCGGTTACAGGCATCTCCTCATTTACACCAACCGCATTCTGATTTTCGTGCCGGGCCTGACTGGCATGACACAGCTCTGTCGACACCGTCCCTGCCCACTGTCCAATCTTCTCACAAAGATCCATATACTCCAGGGACAAGGCCGTGGAACGAGCCGGTGCCTCACCAAACCAGAACGGTATGGAAGCAGGCGCCCCATGCGCATCATCCACTACGACTTCTCCGCGCCGTACATGCCTGACCCTCCATGATGTATTACCCAGCAGGAAAATATCTCCAGCGGTACTCTCAATGGCAAAGTCTTCGTTGACCGAACCAACATAGGTACGATCGTCCGAAGTTACGACGCGAAACTCAGCCATTTCCGGGATTGCTCCTCCCGAAGTTACTGCGGCAATCCGCGCCCCGCGTCTGCCACGCAATCGTCGATGAATCCGATCTCTGTGCAAGTAGGCTCCACGACGTGTTTTGCCAGGAGCTATTCCACGATCCAAAATCTGCAGAACCGCTTCAAAATCCTTGACTTCCAGATTGCGATAGGGCCAAGCACCTCGATAGAGCTCGTAAAGGTCCTCCTCATTCCAGTTCTGGCAAGATACCTCTGCAACGATCTGTTGGGCAAGGATATCAAGTGGTGATTCCGGTATCTCAATGTGGTCGAGCCGGCCACTACGGACCCCTCGGATCAAAGCCATACATTCAAGCAATTCACCACGTGAAAGAGGTAACAGTCGTCCCTTCGGAATCGCACTGAGCGAATGCCCCGAACGCCCTACACGTTGGAGAAACGTCCCCAAAGATCGAGGTGATCCGATCTGACACACCAGATCGACGAAGCCAATATCGATTCCCAGTTCCAAAGACGCCGTCGCTACAACTGCCTTAAGATCCCCCTGTTTTAAACGAGATTCGGCAGATAGACGGATCTCACGGGACAAACTGCCATGATGGCTCGCGACGGCCTCCTCACCCAGCAGATCGCGTAACTGGTGCGCCACACGTTCTGCAAGTCGGCGTGTGTTGACAAACACAAGCGTACTTCGATGGCTCCGGATCAGATCTGCAAGCTTTTGGTACACTTCCGCCCACTGTTCGTGGGAACATACCGTTGACAACTCACTTGCTGGCACCTCAATCGCCATATCCGTTTCACGCATATGACCCGTATTGATAATACAACAGTCTGGATTTCCCTGCCTGTCCTGATTTTTGGATCCCACCAAAAAAGAAGCAACCGATTCGATGGGATGTTGAGTTGCAGAAAGCCCAATCCGGGTAGGAGGTTTAGCACAGAGATCATCCAGTCGTTCCAGACTCAATGCCAGATGTGCTCCCCGTCGATCCTGGGCCAAGGCATGAATTTCATCCACAATGACATGACGTACATCACCCAGCATGCGCCGACCAGAAACACTGGTAAGCAATAGGTATAATGACTCCGGAGTTGTGACAAGAATGTGTGGTGGTTTGCGTACCATCGCACGTCTTTGAGACTGAGGTGTATCGCCGGTACGAACCAGAACTCTCATTTCGGGTAAAAGAATCTGCTCTGTCCATGCATGTTCAATAATTTCTGAAAGTGGATCTTCCAGATTGTGCTGAATATCATTGCTGAGCGCACGAAGCGGAGAAACATAAACCGTGTAAACCTGATCGTTTAATTTGCCGGCAAGAGCCCATTTAACCAGGCTGTCCAGGCAGCTCAGAAAGGCCGCTAACGTCTTTCCGGATCCTGTGGGGGCAGAAATTAAGGTATGTTTACCCGATGCAATGGCCGGCCATCCGAGCGCCTGTGGTTCCGTCGGTTTTCCAAACCGTTGTCGAAACCAGCCATATGTCAGAGGATGAAAAAGAGATTGCATGGGATTAGATCTTACTCAGATTTCACATCATGGGAGGAACCACGGCAAACGCTCTATCTAGATAACGTATCTGACCCCGAAGACAACAGGAAAAAAGCCCCCTCCAGATGATCTGAAACTCAACTTGCAATATTTGCTCCATGAGGGGGTTGTGAAAAGTCCTGTAATCGGGCTACAATCCTTAGCGGTGCGCGGACTGTATTCTTGTCGCTGGAGAACTTCCCTGGTGAAGTTCTCCAGCGACCTGTATCCCACGCATTTCCATCAACAAAGTGAGATTTCCCATGAGACACGTGGTATCTGCGCTGGTACAGAATCAACCTGGGGTACTTGCCCATATTTCAGGCATGCTGGCATCACGTGCTTTCAACATTGAGAGCCTAGCCGTAGGTGAAACAGAAAATACACATCTCTCACGTATGACATTCGTCGTCATGGGAGACACTCATGTTCTTGATCAGGTGAGAAAACAACTTGAAAAAATAGTCACGGTTGTCCAGGTTTTTGACATCAGCGCTGAAAATCATGTGGAACGGGATCTGATGTTAATCAAGGTTAAAGCCCCGGCAAAACGTCGGAGTGAAATACTGGAACTCGTAAAGATTTTCCGAGGCCGGGTGGTTGATGTGGGTGACTGTGAACTGATGATTGAAATCTCCGGGCAGGTACAAAAAGTGGAATCCTTTATTGAACGGATGCGTCCTTATGAAATCATTGAGTTGGTGCGCACCGGGAGAATTGCGATGATTCGGTCCAGAAATCAGACTGAAAAATCAGAAAACCTTAAAAATAGTTCCGCCTCTCCTTCCGACGCAGTGACCGCTTCCTGATTCGGCAAAAAAGGCTATCCCACACATCCTTATAATTTGAAGTTATTGACCAGTTCTAGTTCAAACGGAAAGATCATTCAGTTATGGCCGTTACCATTTATTACGACAACGATGCTGACCTCTCTCTACTGAAGGACAAAACGATCGCCATTCTTGGCTATGGCAGTCAGGGACATGCCCATGCTCTCAACCTGCGTGACAGTGGTCTGAACGTGATTATTGGACAACGCGAGGGTTCCGCCAATTACGATCTTGCTGTTGAACACGGCTTTCAACCTGTTCCGCTGTCTGAAGCAACAAAGCAAGGCGACCTGGTCAATGTTTTACTACCTGATGAAGTTCAAGGTGATCTCTATCAGCAACACATTAAGCCGGAGTTACAACCCGGCAATATCCTACTCTGTTCGCACGGTTTTAATGTTCATTTTGGTCAGGTTGAGCCCCCGGAAGGTGTGGACGCTGCGCTAGTGGCCCCCAAAGGCCCAGGACATCTTGTACGTAGTGAATTCGAAGGCGGCGGCGGCGTACCTTGCTTGGTCGCCTACAGTGACAATGCAAGTGAAGAATCCAAACAATTATCCCTGGCGTACGCCAAGGGCATTGGAGGAACACGAGGCGGTGTCATTGAAACCACCTTTGCCGATGAAACAGAAACGGACCTTTTCGGTGAACAGACCGTGTTATGTGGTGGTGTCAGTGAACTGGTAAAAGCTGCTTTTGAGACCTTGGTCGATGCCGGATACGAACCGGAACTTGCCTATTTTGAATGCATGCACGAACTGAAACTCATTGTAGACCTGTTCTATCAGGGCGGGTTGAACTACATGCGCTACAGCATCTCCAATACGGCCGAGTTTGGTGACTATACGCGTGGTCCCAGAATCGTAACCGACGAGACCCGAGAAGAAATGAAGAAGATTCTCAAGGAAATCCAATCGGGACAGTTTGCGCGTGAATGGATTCTCGAAAATCGAAGTGGACAGCCGGTTTTTAAAGCGTTGCGCCGACAAGACCGGGAACATCCGGTTGAACAAGTGGGCCAACAGTTAAGATCCATGATGAGCTGGATTGACTCAAAGGAGGCATAAGGGCCTCACGCTGTCCGAAGTGTCACTGATTCTGCGTACCGATACCTAAACGTATACAAAGGCTGATTTCTCTGCCCCTAATGATACATCGTCGCTGACATGGAATGCTCCGCCTTGAACCGATACTCACGGTTTGTTTTGCTGGAAACTATTTTCTTTTCGGTTCCTTAACACTTTTAAATCACCGGATTATGAACATCGAACATATCCGAAAAGTCCGAACGCAATTCGGTAATTTATCAATTGGCAGCCAAGTGGAAATAACCCGACGTGTAAAAATAGGAAAACATACATGGGAAAGTGTCGCGTCAGGCACAGTGGTGGAAAAAAACCGCCGTCCTACCAGTATTCACACGGAACGAGCACCAGACAATCATGTTTATGTCGATGCACTCATCTTGCGCCGTACAGACGGTGAAATCACGACCGTCACGCTGGACGAATCGAGCGAAATCAAGATCCTTGAGGAACCGTCCTGATCGAACAGAGTCCGTTTTTATGACAACCTTTTGTCTTTCTCTAAATCGTGCCGCATGATAAATCAATCACTTACCCCTTCCCGATGACACTTTGGACCAACCGGCCGTGACACCTTCCACTACTCGTACACCTACGGACAACCACCGCACCCTGCTACGTAACCATCCACGTACCTTTCAGAAAACCCGGTTTGTCTATCCTGTTTTGTCGCGACGCAGCCAGGGCATCTCTGTCGGAATCAATCTCAATCCCGACAAAATCTGCAACTTTGACTGTATTTACTGTCAGGTCGATCGTACCCGTCAATCGGAAACACGATTTGTCGAAATGTCGCAAATGCTTACGGAACTCGAATATGTCCTGGATCTGATATCCAGTGGATCGCTCTATCTCGACCCAAGATTTTCGAAAGTACCCACGGATCAGCGCCGATTGAACGACCTGGCATTTTCAGGTGATGGAGAGCCAACCACTTACCGAAATTTCGACCGCATTGTTGAGAAAGTGGCACAAGTCAAGCGAAGACGGGGATTAACGGACACGAAATTAGTGCTCATAACCAACGCCAGTATGTTTCACAGGAAAGGGATTCAGCGCGCACTGAGCACACTCAACAAGAATAACGGTGAAATATGGGCCAAACTTGAAGCGGGAACAGCTGATTATTTCCAACTAATCGATCGAACGACCATCCCGTTTGCACGCATTCTGGAGAATATCACATATGCCGGTCAGCTTTACCCGATTGTAATTCAGAGTCTTTTTATGCGTGTCGAGAACGCTCCACCGACACAAACAGAGCTGGTCGCCTACTACAAACGGCTGGAAGAAATGGTTCTTGCAGGCGTAACGATCAAACTTGTTCAGATCTATACCGTTGCTAGACCACCTGCCGAATCCTATGTATCTGCCCTTGCTGACGAAGAGCTGCAACAAATTGCGATGGCCGTGAGACAACGGTTATCGATTCCGGTGGAGTGGTATCCAAACTGACAGGCGCCATGCTTACGGCACTGATTGCAGAAGCGTTTCCACCTGCCCCCTTGCCTTTGATCAGATGTTAACCGCTGCACCTGGCTCCTACATGGGTTCGACAAAGTCCCTCCCCCGTTAGCTCACGGCCTTTGCCGGGGTTTTGCCGGTCTCCTGATGGGTCACTGGACTCATATCTGCCCCCAGGGAATCTCCCAGTTTTGCGATCTCCGACATCATGATGTCGGTTACCTTCTGTAACGTGTCCCTATTTCCTGATGTATCGTAATACGGGGTCAGATCAAGAGGCTCACCATACTTGACCGTAATACGACTCGGAGTGATGATTGGTTTTACTAAGGAGTCTCCCTTGGGAGCCCCTACAACCACTGCGGGCACTATGGGAACCCTCGATCGCAATGCCAAAAGCGCGGTGCCGGCACGACCGGGTAACAGGCCGTAACCATTCTTGTTAATTTGCCCTTCGGGGAAAATGGCGATCACTCCTCCCTTACGAAGATGTCGGATACCCGCACGTATCGCTGCCATATCTTTTCCTGTTCGGTTGACAGGAATACAACCATTCTGTTTGTACAACCATCCCAGACCGACAACTTCGTGATATTCTTTGGCAATAAAATAACTCAAGATTCTTGAGGATCCACACTGTAAAACCATGGGGTCAACCGAACTCACGTGGTTTGAAATTACGATCGCTCCCCCGTCGTCAGGGAAAACAGCTGGTTGCTTACACGATAGATGGCACCATAACCTGCAATAAAGCTGGTTGATCCCTAAAAGGAATACCTGAAAGGGTGGAAATTCCAGTGTTTTTCGCCATCGGTGCAGTTCACGGAACAGAACGAAACCCACCGCAAGCAAAAATAGAACAGAGACGACAATCGGAAAATCGAATTCCACGAAGCTAATATCCACGAAGAATGGGCAACCAAGAATAAGGGGAACGCGAACGCAGGTGTACAGCTGTCACTTCGCAATCAGTATGTGACAAAAGGAGCCGGAGTGTTTCCCACACAACTCCCCTCTACGAAGAGTATCGGCATGCCACGGGCAAAACAAATAGCTGAAATCCTTTAGTTCCTCTATCACCCTTTCCTATACATTTCGATGGCCGTGATCACGAAAGTCCGCGCGCCGCTTCAAGCACGGCGTCATAATTCGGGTGATCGGTGACTTCAGGCACATATTCAACATATCGAACGGTATCCTCCCCATCGATAAGAAAAACTGCGCGAGTCAACAAACGTAGTTCTTTTATAAGCACACCATATGCGGTTCCAAAGGAACAATCACGGTGATCCGAATACGTCTGTATCTTGTCGATGCCGGCTCCACCACAAAAGCGAGCCTGGGCAAAAGGCAAATCCGCGCTGACAGTAAGTATCTCTACCCCTTCCAGCTGGGCTGCTTCCTCGTTGAATCTTCTTGTCTGTTGATCACAGACAGGGGTATCGAGTGACGGCACAACACTGATTAACCGCGCCTTGCCTGATGAGCTGGACAATCCGACTTCAGAAAGGTCGTTAGCTAGAACCTGAAAGTCCGGTGCCTTCTGACCAGTCTCGACCGCTTCCCCGACCAACGTTAGAGGACCACCTTTAAACGTGATTACTCCCGTTCTCTCTTGTGACATGAATCAGATCCTTTCACAGTCCCGCATCAAAAAGCACGTGCCTCGGACACTAACCGTATTACGGCAACCTCATCAAAGCAATCAGGAGGCACACACATTAGGACGCAGATGCTTAACATTCTAAACTGCACAACAGCCCAAAGGGTGCAACCGTAACGAGCAAAATGGGAGATTGCAAGAGAAGCTTTTGAGCAAAAAGCGGGTAAGATCGTCTTAACTGGGCTATCTGGACAAGTTTTTTTCCTTTGACGGATTTTTCGGTCTATAATTAATATAGGTATAGACTGTGCAGGATGTGTCACTCCCAATAACAACAGTCGGCACAGTTCTGCAAAATCTGCTTTTTCTACCTACTGACACAATACTTCACCAAATCACTACCAAGGCGATGGCAAACTGATCTGAAAAACCTTTATTGATCGAGTACCGTCTGTTTCGGACCATTATCAACCTAACGAGAAAGCCACGATGCTGAAATCACGATTCCGCCATAATCACCTTTGCGTATTCACGTTAGCACTTCTGACATCGGCCCTGTTCCTGGACGCAACAGGTTCTGCCCAGTCACCGAGCCTGAGTCGAATAGCACCAACCGGTGCCGTTCCTGGAGAATCTGTCGATCTCACCCTTCATGGAGGTAATCTGACAGCTGCAACGCGTGTCTGGACCAGCTTCTCGGAGGAAACACCAGTGCCTGAAAAGGGTGACGACCACCCTGATGATGCCAGTAAACTGGCGATTCGTCTTTCCATTCCCAGTGATGCTCCTCTTGGCATTGCCGGTGTACGGGTAGCAACCGACAAAGGTGTTTCTGAGTTACGGCTGTTTGTCATTGATGATCTGCCTAATATCCTGGAAATCGAACCAAACAATGTGCCGAAACACCCTCAGGACATCTCCCTTCCGACAGCGGTGAGCGGGGTAATCGAAGCTGAACAGTACGACTATTTTCGATTTTCCGCGCAAAAGGGACAAACGCTTTCTTTTGAAATTATGGCGCGGCGATTGGGATCTCCCATGGATCCGCTGATTCGATTGCTCGACAGTCAGGGCCGTGAACTCGCCTACAACGATGATGGAATGGGAATCGGATCCGATAGTCGTTTCATGTACTCCTTTGACCAGACTGGCGACTACCTGATCGAGGTTCGAGACATTCGTTTCCAAGGCAGTGAAAACCATTTCTACAGATTACGCATTGGTGACTTTCCCATTGCCACGGCACCGTATCCGATGGGAGGCCGGCGCGGCAGCGAAATCGAAGTCCAACTGGCTGGCCCCCAAGCCTCTTCGATAGAACGACGCACCGTAAAAATTCCACAAGCTGCCGGTCTTGATCGTATGTCTATCCAAGCTAAAACAAACAAGGGACAAAGTTCCAGTTTTGTCAATTTCGAAATTCACGATACGCTTGAAGCTCTGGAGGCAGAGCCAAACAACCTCGCCGACCAGGCAACTCCTGTCCCTCTTCCCGTCAGTCTCAACGGCCGTTTACATCGCCCCGGGGACCAAGACGTCTGGAAATTTCTTGTCCGCAAAGGCGACCGTTTTGTTTTCGAAGGCCTAACCCGCCGACTGGGATCTCCAACCGATCTCTATATGATCTTACAAAAGGCTGACGGCACTCAGCTCGCCACGGCAGACGATAGCGGGAAGACGGATGGTGTGATCAACCATACGTTCGCCGACGACGGTGAACATCGGTTACTCATCGAAGATCTGAATCGACGAGGGGGCCCGGAACATGTTTACCGCATTCGTGTCAGACCCTACCAACCTGCGTTCCAGTTGACAGCAAATGTGCAGAAAGTCGATATTCCACAAGGTGGTGTGGCAACTGTTACGGTTATCGCTCAGCGACAGGATTACAACGGCCCCATTGCATTAACGACCGAAGGGCTTCCCGCGGGAATCGTCGCCAGCGTAAGCGAAATCGGAGCCGGACAAAAACAAGCTTACCTCACTCTAACAGCCTCCGCCGAAGCAGCTGCTGGGCAATTAATTCTATGTAAAGTCATCGGAACAGCTTCCGTAAACGGCCAACCCATGACAACATCTGTTAACCTAACCGATTTACTTCGCGGAGCACTTGCCAATACACCCTGGCCACCTACCCCTCTAACACGTCACGTTGCAGCTGGGGTGGGTCCCAAACTCTTCTTTTCCCTCCGAACCGAATCTCCCGATATCGTTGTGGGCAGAAACACCACATCCAAAGTGGTCGTTCAGATTCAGCGTTCGGAAGATTTCAAAGAAGCCGTTGCACTGAAGGTAGAAGGTCTTCCTGGTAAAGTGACTGCAGAACTCAAACCAATCGAGGGGGATCAGTCTTCCGGAGAGATCACTATAAAGGCAGCTGCAGATGCTCCCCTGGGCACCTTTTCCTTACTGGTCAGTGGAACCGGCAAACACAAGGACAAGGAGATCTCGCAGCCGGCGCCTGCTTTACGGCTCGAAACACACACGGCTTTTGAGCTGAAAACCGAAATGGCCCCTGAGCCCCTGATTCGCGGTGCGTCCCTTGAATTCAAGGTAATTGCTAAGCGATTTGGAGACTTCACCGGTGCCATCCATCTAGAAATTAAGAATCTTCCTGACGGCGTAATGCCGGCGAATACGAATCTCGTAATCGAGGAAGGCAAAAATGAGGTTGCAATTCAACTCAAGGCCGCCGATGATGCAGTCACTGGAGCAGCTGAGAAGGTTGCCGTTACGGGTAAGGCAAAGGTGAATGACGCGGATCAGGAAGTTTCCTCTTCACCTCTGTCAGTTGTCGTAGAGGAAAAAAAGTGACCGGTATCTGATCTAAAGCTTGAACCGACAGTGCCTCTGTCACTACGACCAACCATCGCTTACTGAAACCTGGAGAAGGACTTATTATGAAGACGATCGCCAATGCACTCAGCCGGTCTATAGCCGTTCTGGGATTTGCCATTCTACTCACCACTTACGGTGTGTCGTTCGCAGAAGATCCCTCTGGTACGTCAGAAGAGAATACGTCGATCGTTGTCGGGCAACCGCAATCCATCGAAATCACACCTGCAACCATCCAATTGATAGGTCCCCGGGGTAGGCAGCAATTGAACACCACCGGGCACTATTCCGATGACCAGGTGAGTGATCTAACCCGGGCCACCCAATGGGAATCTTCCAACCCTGAGGTAGCGGTCGTGGAAAACAACGTTGTGCTGGCCAGAAGCAATGGGCAAACAACGCTGACAGCCCAAGTCGGTTCGCATCAGGAATCCGTTGAGGTGCAGGTGCGCGACTACGAGATTCCGGCTCCCGTCAGTTTTTTCAATGAAACCGTGGCCGCCTTATCAAAAGCAGGGTGTAACGGTGGTGCCTGCCATGGTTCCCCATCTGGTAAAAATGGTTTTCGACTCAGCCTATGGGGATTCGAACCTGAGTTAGATTTTGAGACGCTGACTCACGAAATATACGGCCGCCGAATCAATGTTTTTGAACCAGAACAAAGTCTGGTACTGCTCAAACCCTCCATGGGTATCGCCCACGGTGGCGGGCGCCGAATGAGCAAGGGTGAGGTTACTTATGAAGTTCTAAAACAATGGATTGCCGAAGGCCTCCACCCAGATCCTGAAGACGCTCCCTCGGTAGAACGCATTGAAGTCTTTCCTCGGAAGAGAATCCTGTACAAACCGTTTACGACACAGCAACTTTCCGTACAAGGCTACTACTCAGATGGTACGGTTCGAGATCTCACCCCTCTGGTCCGCTTTCGTTCTTCGAATGAAAATATTGGAGAGGTGGATGACAGTGGTCTGGTTACCGGGGTTGGTCGTGGAGAAATTGCAGTCTTGGTACAGTTTCACGCGAAAGTTGCCAACGCGCGTATCATGTTTCTGGAAGATATCGAAGGCTTCGTATGGAATTCGCCGACTGAGAATAATTACGTCGACTCACACATACATAACAAACTCCAGCAGTTGCAGATATCGCCCTCGGACATGTCTTCCAGCGCAGAGTTCGTAAGACGCGTGTATCTCGATGCGATCGGTCGACTGCCAACTGCTACTGAAGTTTCGACGTTTTTGTCCAATAACGTTGACGAGGAAGCTGTGAAACGGACAGCCCTCATTGACGATCTTCTGGAGCGGCCTGAATATGCGACTTTCTGGACGCTGCGATGGGGCGACCTGCTTCGTTCCAATCGTCAAAAACTAACATTTGCCGGTATATTTAAATTCCAGAAATGGATCGAACACGCGATTCGCACCAACATGCCTTTTGACCAATTTGCAAAACAACTGCTGGTCTCAACCGGAAGCTCGTATGATAATCCCGCAGCCAACTATTTCCGAGCCTCACGGGATCCGTCCGACGCTACGGAAACCACTGCACAGTTGTTTCTCGGTGTTCGAATGCAATGTGCCAAATGTCACAACCATCCCTTTGAACGCTGGACGCAGGATGAATACTACGGAATCGCCTCCTTTTTCGCACGCGTGGGACGCAAGGCCGGTGATGAGCCTGACGAAGAAGTTGTTTTTGTCAACCGAAGCGGCGAAGTCAGCAATCCGCGTACCGGTCAGCAGATGAAACCCTGGCTGTTACTCAAAGGGGAAGCAGAAGTTGCCCCGCAACAAGACCGCAGGGAAGTGTTTGCACACTGGCTCACTGACCCGGAAAATCCGTTCTTCGCCAAAGCGGCTGTAAATCGTATCTGGGGTTACATCATGGGCAAAGGGATTGTGGAGCCGGTAGATGATTTTCGCGATTCCAACCCACCGTCTAATGAAGAGCTGCTCACCGCACTCGCTCAGGACTTCATCGATTCCGGATTTGATCAGAAACATGTAATCCGTACGATTCTCAACAGTGCTACCTATCAGCTCAGTTCCAAGAAAAATGAATGGAATGCAGAAGACGACACTTATTTCAGTCACTCTAACGTTCGTCTGCTTTCCGCGGAGCAGCTCCTGGATGCTATTTGCCAAGTAACGGACGTACCAGAGAAGTTTCCAGGACTACCCGCAGGAACGGTCGCTACGGCTCTTCCTGACCCCAAAATCGACAATTACTTTTTGAAGATTTTTGGACAGCCTCAACGTGAAATGGCCTGCTCCTGCGAACGTTCTAACGAATCTAATCTCTCGCAGGCCCTGCAAATGATAAATGGCCCCACGGTGCACAATAAACTGCGGGATGACAAGGGTCGTATCAATCGATTGATCGAAGCAGGTGTTGCTGACGGCGACATCGTCAAAGAGCTTTATCTCTGGTCACTTGGCAGGCCACCTACCAAAACCGAACTTCTTGCGGCAACAGAACATGTCGGATCTAGTGAGCAACGACGTCAGGGTCTTGAAGATGTAGGCTGGGCGCTGCTCAATAGCAAGGAGTTCCTGTTCCAGCATTAAGTAACTTCCAAAGTACTTGACCACAAAGCCCGACTGAATTATTTTGGTCGGGCTTTTTTAATCCCCCTCACACCGGTTGCTGACGAGGAGCTGATATATGGATATCCAGGAGGTAAAACAACACCTCTGTGGGCCGATGATCCCCATTATTACCAATCTTCATGACGACCTCTCGATTGATACGGAGGCCATCCAAAGCAACGTGCGATATGTCATTGATCGCGGTTTTGTCACCGGCAAAGGTGTCCTGCTTGCCGTCGGGGCTGGTGGTGACTTTCCCATGCTCAATGTTCAGGAACGAAAAGATGCCTCCAAAGCAATCGTTGAAGCAAGTGCGGGAGATATACCCGTGGTTGTCGGCGCACAGGACACCAATCCTCAAGTTTGTATCGAGCTTGCCCAATGGGCTGACGAAATCGGTGCTTACGGCATTCAGATGGCCCCAGGTTACTACTATCAAAGTAGTGATTCAGATTGCCTCAATCTGTTTAAGGCGGTGCACGATGCAACTCAAAACATTGCCATCATGATCTACAATACCTGGTGGGAAAACTATCACATGTCTTTGGATCAGGTCGAAACACTGTCTCAGTTAGAACGGTGTGTTTCGGTCAAATGGTCGACTCCCGATGGTGGCATGGGATATTCACGAGGCGTAGCTCGATTTGCAGAGAAACTGGCTGTTGTTGATAACCAAGGATTGCCAATCATGAATCATTTATTGGGTGGCACCGGTTATATAACACATCTCGCGACAATCTGGCCTGAACATGATTTACACGTTTGGAATCTTATCCAACAAAAGCAGTACACCGAAGCTCAGCAGCTTTTAACTCGGGTCAACTGGCCCTGGCTTACATTCAGAGGAAAAATGTGGAACCGAAGTGGTGCTGAAAGCCCTGTCGTAAAAGCAGCACTTGAATTGTGCGGCCGTCCAGGAGGTGCCAGTCGGCTACCGACACGTTCCTTGACAGATTCTGAACGAGCCGAGCTCAAAACACTTCTTCTTGAAATTGGAGTTCCCGGTCTCTGATACCCATCCGCATTTTCAAAGCAGTCCGAACTGAAGAACAGAACTACATGACTGACGGACGATCAACTTCCCAGCCACTGAGTCATCTCGTCCGCCGACACCGACTTACCAGTCAAACCCCGAATCTGCTGTGAAAGCTGTTCGATAAATATCTGTAAAGGCTCAACAATAGTTGCTTTTTTCAGCCTGGCTTCTTTGAGTAAAGGGGTGTCTTCAGGAATATTTCGAAGATCCATTACCGTATGGCTGCGTCTAAGATAATACTCATCAATCAGTTGCTTGGGAGGTACGTCCGGATCCTCGTTTACGATATCGTCCTCAATACATACCACGCAATCTGCATAAACATTATTGAGATGGGTCTGAGGAACAAATCGACATTCATACATCTGCGCCAGAAGCGTCGCCCGATCTTCGTCATGACTGGTCACGACCAGCAGCCCACCCCGTTTCTGAATACCATAAGCAATGGCACGAGCCGTCGCATCGGCACCTCCGATTAAAACCGTACGATCTCTGAGCGGTTGACTTTCCCCACCGGTCTTTTCCTTTAAAGTACTTTCCAGTGTCCTTACGGCAGAACGCCAGACCGTATTAAAACCATGCCATTCCTTTTTCTGATGGAGCACCAGATCCGCTTGACGACAGGTCTGAGCAGATTCTTCAAGTTTTTCGACTACCTGAAGAATCAATGAACGATATTCCACATCCAGAACCACGCCCGTTACATGCAAAGCTTTCATCAGCTTGTCAAAATTGGTGATCTCCCCAATTCCCATGGGTAAACACCGCGTGTTTAATTCCAGATGATTGAGCGCACCGTTGATCAAACAGATGGCCAGCTGTTGCTGGGGAGTAAATCCGGATACCCCAATTAACTGAGTCTTGGATCCAATCGAACTGTAATGATAGACATCGCGCAGCTGTGCAACGGTAGCCTGGCCAGGATGCGCCTCCATCCCTTCTTCGAGAGCCGCGTAAGTCCAAGGTGAATTGAGTTTCCGACCCAGTATCGAAAGAGTCAAACCGGGTTGACCAATGCCTTCGGCGACACAGGGAACTTCGGGCCTGTTTAACACTCGCAACATCGGCCAAGCTTCTTCAAGCGTGTTCGTCGGTGCGGTAAACTTCACAATGTCGGCATCCAGCGCACAAGCCCGTTCATATTGTTTCTGGAGATCACGAACCGGCTTATTCAGAGAGGTATAACTAATGACACGTTTAGTTTCACCATATCTCGGAATCTTCTCCGCGATATCAACCTCCAATTCGACATAATCTACCCCTTCAAACATCGCCTGTCTCAAAAGAACCTGCCTCTGCTCTTCCGTTCCACTCCATTCGCCACCATCCTGTGGCCGACGGCAGGACACCAGAATGGGCTTCTGCCGGCTTTCAAGGAGCAAGGTAATGTCGGGTTGCTCCAATCGATCAAGACGTATTTCCATCAAATCACACTGTGGTGCGGCATTGTACATGTCAACAACAGCAAAACGATTTGATGAATTGGTAATTGAAATGCAAATCATGGTAAAATTTCACTCACTGTAATAACCCGTCACTGACTTACTATTTGATCACCCGGATGATCAAGACTTCTTTGGCTGCTGCCACCGCTTCACTCTGTCACCGATTCGGCTAGGATTTGTAGATACGCCTTTTTGGCTTTATCAAAGGCTGCTGCTGCCGCATCACGTTCGTGTTTACGGATATTACCTACTTTAGCTTTCCAGCACTGGTCCACCGAATCAACGCACCAGCGTGCACTGCGTCGGCTTGCCCGAATCGGTTTGTCATCCACATGAACAAAAATAGGGTTTGTATGTGAACTGGGATAGATCCGTAATGCTAACCAACTGGAATGTGGAATCTCCACTTCAAATTTAACCTCACGTACATTTCCGTCTGCTTTAATTTCTTTTCGTGCAACCGTTCGGCCATTCATAATTAACTCAACCGGAACAAGTTGTGATTCATCAATTCTCGAACGCTCTAGATGCCAGTACGGCTTTTCATCCAACGGTGTATTTCGAATTCTAAGAGCTTCTTCACTGAGCTCTTCATTTAGAAAGGCAGCCACCTGAGCCTTGACTTTCACCTTGCGCGGCCGACCAAGATCCAGCTGACTGATTACTCCTGTGTTACCTTCTTCTCCCATCGCAACACCATTTGCAGAAAAATCCATGATGTGACTCAACCCATCACCCACATAGGAACGTCCCTCGCGAAGTCCTTTAACCCATGTATCGAACTGAAGCGACGAATCGGCACTCTCTTCTTTGACATAAACACGGCCTAAACCTACTTTTTGGCCGTAGATACAGGGAAAATCAGTTTCCCCACTGATACGGGTGCGAAATCCACAGTTGAGCGTATGATACCAGATATTCAATTCCCAGACTGATGGAGTATCTACCGTAGAAATAAAGTCAACGGCATCATGGACCACGTCCACAATATATTCATTCGCCCCTATGGAGTCGAACGGCGGGATCACATAATTCGGTAATTCGTTAGTACTGGCAAGCGGTCTGCCATCCTTATCACGACGGGTAACCGGTTCCAGCCCCCAGCCACTATGGCTGAACCCCACAATCGCTCCCTGAGTCTGCCCCCACTTCAGCACCGGAAGATCCCAACTGGGCCATTCACCTATTTGGGTTGTCGTCTTCCCGTTGAAATGTCCTTTCTCTGGACCATAACTCCAGTCAAATTCACTTGATTGGGGATACTCGTAGTCATCTTCACGAAGACGAAGCAGACACAAATGGCCGCTGTGTGAAGATGGAAACCCCGAAACCTCCACATCGTATCGCATAAGATAATCCGCCGTTGAAAGCGCACTGACCTTCCCTTCGAAAAACTGTTTCTGGAAATACCAGCATGGCCCCCAACTCAAGACACACCCGACATTCAGATCTTCTCCCTGAATATGACGCATCATATCGCCTGGCAGTACTCCTTCATCGGGACTTTCATAATGTGAACAGCCTGCGGCATGCACATGATGATCACCCGAATACCAGCCATAATTGGTAAGCTGAATCCATCGTTTGAGTTGAAAGGTCTCCCGATGACTCACTGATTCTGGGACCGTCATCTGTCGATTTAACACATGGTATTCAGGACCTCTGGTATATTCCACTTCATAGGTTCCGGATGGAAGTGAGACACTTTCACCACTGTGTCGATAGATCTGATCATGAAAAAAGAAATCCGGCGCCAATCGTCTGGACGGAGTAGGATAAACCCTCTGTAGTTTATCGCGAATGATAAAGGACGCGGTTGTCGGTGAACCGTCGTGATCACGAATATCAAGCACCACTTCTACCGAGGGGACCACATTGAAAAGAACCGCCACCTCGTTACGGAAACCGATATCCTGAGTTCCCTGACCAATATGAAATGCGAAACTTGCTTCACGTCGTCCCGTATCCCGGCTGTACAGCTGTATCACCCGATACTCCAGCTCCAACCCTCCAAGACCGGACTTCAGGGGTTGACTATCATACATCTGAATTTCAAGAAATCGCTGACGCACCTCACCTGGCGGAATCGTTTGTTCTGGTGCGGACCGTCCCGTACTGCGTTTGAACAGCGGCGCCGCGTTGGGACTTTCTGCAACCAATTGCCCCGTTACTCCTGCTTCGTTGTACACTTTTACCAGAAAGGTCCGCCACCCCTGCTGAACAAGCGTTTTTTCGACCGCTCCCTCCATAACCTTGACACGTGCTTCAGGATTGATGTGTACACCAAACAGACAGTGTCGGTCTAGAATCCTCTGAATCTCTTCTACCGCACGCGGTCCGTCTTCGGACATCATTGCGGCCTTTAGATACCTGGTGTCTTGGTCGCTCAAAGGGGACCCAATATACCGCATGGCTTCAATGAGTCGCTGAGTAGCTGAAGAAAAAGGCTGCAACTCAACGTGATTCACCAAAGGAAGCTCATCGGCTCGGCTTTTAGATACCGTCGATACAACAGAGCACAGTAACACTGTGGTAATCAGGGCGTAAAACTGACTGAAAGCCATATTTGTCGTCCGCATGAGGGGCTCCCCGTAATCTTTGAGCATTGTACTTGCTTCCGGCCAGAAAGTGTCATCTTCGAACCATCGAACAACCGGAGAAAATGATTCTGTTCTGCCTCATCATTGTGGCGGTCTCCTTGGCGAGTGGCAAGTAGAAACAATACGAAACACGGGCCTGAAATACTTTTTCTTCACTTTGCTTTTTGGATATATGCGAAGTGCCTTGAACAGATACCGTTTTAAGGACTTTGAGTAGAGATGTCCTTCACATTGCATCAGGACCGGACGGCCGCTGATCAGAACTCGATTTACGGCTGCGGCTCATCCATCGCACCAAGGTTCTCGTCGCATAGACCATACTAAGTGCAGTTGCCGGTACCAAAGGCAGAAAATAACGATCCCACGACCAAGGCAGGTACAGACACAGTGACACCAGAGCCATCGCTACATACAGTGCGCCGCCCCAGATTACGGGACATTTGCCCTGTTGCACAACACGCTTGCCTTGCAGAACCATATTTATCCATCCACAAAGCGTTAAAGGGAAAAACAGCAGTGCGGGCCAGAGGCATGGAAAACCGAACTGAGACTGTAATCCTGAAAAGTCTCCTTCAGGCACTGGAAGATCGCGTGTCCTGTGTGTGTGAGTTGAACGCACATAGAGACAGGGCCAGAACAATTCTACGTTGTTTCCGAAACGGTCCTTGAGCTCATGATTCCAGTTTTTCTGCTGACGACCAAGAACGGAATAACGACCAAAACCCTGCCACAACACTGCTCTCATTCGCTGGTAAAATGACCGGAGACGCCAAGACTCAAATCGATCAAATCGATCACTTTCCAGACTTTCCCTACCCCACTGCAAACGAAACTCAAGCAGCGCCGCCAATCGACCAAAATATCCCATGGCAGCACGCTCTGATACCATTGCTTTTTCTTCGTCACTGAGCGATGAGCGCTCAATGACTTCTGGACGCACCGACGCATGCAGATACGGATTAACCAGCCAACATACTCCAGCCGCTGTTCCCAGACTGAGTACTACAAAAATTCCCAACCGTGTGCAGATGGCAAACAGCCCGGATGGGAGACGTCCCCAAAGGTTCTCCGAACTATCCGTACCCTCTTCTTTCTTGAACCTGGTATAGAGCGAACAGATCGAAGCAAGGACCAGTATCAGAAAAACCATAACCCAGGCAGATATACCCGTTAAACGCGTCATGACCGCCAATCCAATCACAATTCCTTCCAGTACGGAAAAAACCACCCACTTTTTCCAGCCTCCATTCTTTGTGAATAGTTTGGGCCACATCCACAACGCGATCCCAACAGATAAGAGAACCAGGCATTCGGCTGGCACATCCCGCATAGCCCGTCGCGACAAGGTTCTAAATAAGGGATTCCAGGCAATCAGTAATGCCGTGCCCGCTCCCACCCAACGTCCCCCAAATGCCGTTCCAATGGCAAACATAATCAGGCAGGTAATGGTTCCCATTACAACGACCGGAACACGCGCCCAGTACAACTCAACTGATCGTTCACCGACTCGCGGATACTGACCGGTCAGCCACTTGAGCCACATGCCTAAATCCGATGCAACCTCCACACCTCCAATATGCAATCCCAGTGTAATCAGATACTTGGTCAAAGGCTGATGGTCGTAGGCCGGATAACGCAACCAGTCTATGTGATTCCAAGGATCTGAGTATGTCTGTCCGCCAATGCCAAAATACAGATCCCCATAATAAGCCTGCGCTATCAAGGACATCTCATCTGGGAAAAAAGGCTCCTCTTCGAGCTGGAAACCAATGAAGTACACAAGGGAAATAACCAAAACCAAGAGTAGAAAGAGATCCCTCCAGGTCATTCTCCATTCCGATTTGTCATTCCGCATAGAAACCATCGACCATGCC
>CAXEIY010000006.1:0-8069 GCA_963996245.1 uncultured Planctomycetia bacterium
AAAATGGTGGTTACCTTTCGGACACCGACGCGTACCCCGGAAATCCCAAAGACAGTTGACTAACATTTCAGGAGCCATGCAATTTCTGATGTCCGTTTCTGTTCGTCGTACGGTTTGTTTTGTAATCAGTGACTTTCAGGATGACCATTTCATATCGGCAATGCAAAGTGCCAATCGTCGCCATGATGTCATTGCCGTGCTAATGAAAGACCCGCGAGAGCGGAATATTCCCAATGTGGGGCTTGTCCGTTTGAAGGACTCTGAAACGGGACGAACAAAAATATACGACAGTGGATCATCTGGTTTTCGTAAGCATGTCCAGACGATGACGGATCATCGGATCGAATCACTCCGAAAGATGTTTTATCGATCAGATATTGATTTTGTGGAAGTGGACGTGACCCGGTCACTGGTGTCACCCTTGATAGAGTTTTTCAGGATGCGTCAGAAAAGGATTCATCGATGAGAAGCTTGTCTACAGTAGAACCCCGTCTGCTTCCGTGTGCTTTGGGACTAATATTGCTCGTGCGATCGCAAGTTCTCGTCTGGGCTGACGAATCCCAAACGCATGTTACAGAATCGGGACCGGTAGTGATTCGCCTGCAACTTGGTCCGGAGTCAGTTAAAATCGGTGATCTGATCGATCTTGCGATTATCGTGGAAGCTGAAAATCAGGTGGAAGTGTTGATGCCTGAATTTGGTGAGGCGTTGGACAGGTTTAGTATTGTGGATTTCGTGCCACGAGAAACCATTGAAGGAGCCGGCAAAACGATATTGGAACAGCGATATCGTCTCCGGCCGACCTCTTCAGGTGCACATACGATTCCTCCCATTCTGGTGGAATACGTTGATCGCAGACCAGGTCAGAGAGTCGCCCCGGAAGGCCTGGATGCGTTTGAAGTTTTAACCGAAGCCATTCCCTTTGAGGTGGCATCGGTTCTTCCAGCGGATGCAGACAACGTGTTACGGGCTCCATTGGGACGATTACCTTTGACCACTCCGGGTGTTTCCAATCGATTGCCATGGATCGTTTGCGCGTTACTGTTACTGAGTCTAGGAGGCTTTGCAGTTTATAGATCGAAACACTGGAGGCAGGTGGCACGTCGAAAAAGCGCCTATGAGATAGCACGGTCCCGGCTCGACCAGCTGCTGGACTCGGGATCCAGTACTCCTCGAGATATGGAAAAGTTTTATGTCTTACTGTCTGCTATTGTGCGGCAATATCTGGAAGATCGATTTGAGCTGCGCGCTCCCGAGTTGACCACGGAAGAATTTTTGCTTTCTGTTGTCGATGCACCAGATTTATCCGGCGACCATCAGCAATTGTTGCAATCTTTTCTTAATCATGCTGATTTAGTCAAGTTTGCGCGGATTCTACCAACAACCAAGGATGTCGCACGATCCATTGAATCGGCCGTTCGGTTCCTTGATGAAACACGTGACAATGCACCGCTTCTTTCCGTTGATGAGGATGTTCATCCACCTGAGTCATTGCAGAAATCCCCAGTGAAGGGAACGATTGGATGACACTCTTGGAATTTCGAAGCCCGGTGTTCTTGGGATTAATTGTGCTGATTCCGCTGTGCCTATATATGCACACCAGGATTCGCTCCGTGATTCAATATTCGTCGCTTTCCATTGTGGATCAAGTACCACCTTCCTGGAAAATTAGGCTGGTTCATCTTCCGTCAATTCTTATGGCTGCAGCATTGTTTAGTCTTGTGATTGCACTAGCCGGTCCCCGTTCGCCGGACAGGGAAACATTAGTCAGGGAACAAGGTATTGCCATAATGATGGTGCTCGATCATTCCGGTTCCATGCAGGCAAGGGACCTGGTTCGAGATGACACCAGTGTGGACCGTCTAGCAGTAATCAAAGAAGTGCTGCGGGAATTTGTGTCAGGTGATAGCGATCATTTGGCAGGAAGAGCTCATGATTTGATAGGTTTAATTGCATTTGCTGGATACGCTGACAGTCTTTGCCCTCTTACACTGGATCACGGCAATCTTCAGGTAATGGTTGATGATCTTCAGATCGTAACCTCACGGAGTGAGGATGGTACCGCACTGGGTGATGGTCTTGGCCTGGCCGTAGAACGTTTACGTAATAGTGATGCGGAATCGAAAGTGGTCATTCTGATGACCGATGGCGTTAACAATGCCGGTTCCATTTCACCCGATCAATCGGGAACACTCGCAGCTCAAATGGGTGTCAAGGTTTATTGTATCGGGGTGGGGAGTAAGGGGGTGGCGCCTTTTCCATCAATCGATCCTTTTACACGACGCCAGACACTTCAACCATTGCGCGTGAATATTGATGAAACAATTCTGAAACAGATTGCGGACAAGACGGGTGGTCGGTATTTTCGCGCCACTAACAAGGATGTTCTGTCTGAAATTTATCGAGAAATAGATCAGCTCGAACGAACCGAACACAGTGAGACTCGATATCTGCAGTATACCGAACATTATGCAACCTTCGTGTTGGCGGGGCTGGGTTTTATGGGTACTGGCCTTTTAAGTGCTCGGAGTATGTTTCAAACGCTTCCGTAACTACGTATGTGTTTTTATCCATTGCTAAACAATGGTGCTGTTTGGAAAAATGAATAGCCTCTCTGATTTTCGTTTTGCCAACCCGGAATGGTCGCTATTGCTAGCTGGCATAGTGGCGTTTCTTTTTCTGGTGATTTACCTGGATCGACGCAAAAACAGATTGTTGAGCCGATTTCTTTCTGATGATCTCCAGAACCGATTGGTGGTCAAATTATCAGATCGCAAGCAGTGGATGGTGACGGTCTGCCTCGGGTTAAGTGCCGTTTGTCTCGTAGTGGCCCTGATGCGTCCTCAGTGGGGAACAGGGTATCAGAAACAGACTCGCAAGGGGGCTTATGTCATGGTCTGTTTGGATGTCAGTAAATCGATGCTGGCAGAAGATTCGGTACCAAATCGACTCGAACGAGCGAAAAGTGAAGTGGTCGATCTTTTGGGATACCTTCAGGGGGACCAGGTTGGCCTGATTGCGTTTGCTGGTGCGGCGCGCGTGATGTGTCCAATCACCGCTGATTTTGGATTCTTCCGTTTGATTCTTAAAGAGACATCGGTCGCAAGTGTAGGTAGGGGAGGATCTCGTTTGGAGGAACCAATTCGAAAAGCGGTAAACGGTTTTGACAAACAAACAGATGTCTCACGCATTATTCTTCTAATCACAGATGGCGAAGATCATGACTCACACCCTCTCGATGCTGCCACACTTGCAGCAGAAAGAGGCATTAGAGTGATAACCATTGGATTTGGTGATGAATCAGGAAGTCCGGTACGAGTACGGAATTCGGAAAGTGGTGTCATGACGACCTTACTGGATGCTCATGGTGCACCGGTCATCACTCGTCTGGATGGTGCGTTGCTTCGTGAGATGGCAAAAATAACCGATGGGGCTTACGTTCCTGCCGGGACTGGCGCTCTGGATCTACAGTCGATTTATGATGCACATATCGCACCTTTGATCAGAGGGAATCTGGATTCACAGCGGCAGATTGTGCGCCGTGAAGCGTTTCAATGGCCCGTATTGTTTGGAATTCTGTTTGCTGTGACGGCCATTCTGTCGGATATGTGGGTCAAGAACGAAACCAATTCAATGGCGAGTGGCCGATTTTCTAAGAAGGGAGTGATCGCGTCACTGATTATTTGCGTTATCTGCGATCTGTATTTATCTGTGAGTTATGCCAGCGCCGCTATGCAAAATACAGGCCAGTCCAAGGTGGTCGATACAGGCGAAGATAATGAAACGCAGCGAGATAATGTGGATCCTCGCATTACCTATAATCAAGCGATTGATCATTTAGAAGGCGATCCCGATCAGGCTGAAGAATTGTTGCGGGTATCCCGCAGTGAAGCCGGGACGGATGCGACGGTGCGTTTTTCAGCAACCTACAACATGGGCTGGTTACAGGCTGAACGCGGAGAAAATAATCTGACTACTGATCCTGAAATGGCGCTAGCAAACTATCGTCAATCAGCGGACTGGTTTCAGCAATCCGTTCGAATGCGTCCAGATGACGAGAACAGTCGAGTCAACCTGGAAATTGTACTGAGGCAAGTCATGTTGATTGAAGATTCATTGAAACAGACAAAGGAGGAAACACTGGAGGTAGGTCTGGACAGGATTATTGAATCTCAACGGGCCATCGTATTATCCACAGGTACACTGGCTGATATGCCCAAGCAGGACGATGATACGGCAGCCCAATCCAGAGCGAGGTCAACCTTCCGGACTTTATCGATAGAACAGAGAATGAACCTGGCAGAGGGAGAACTTATGTTTCGCAAGGCCCACAGCGAAAGCGAAGCAATCGTAAGGAAGTCAACGGAGGCGACACCTGAAGAACGAATGCGACAACGTCAACTGACCGAAGTGAAGGCAGATATCAGTCAAGGAAATCAGCTTATGGGGCGGGCTCGGAGCCAGATGAGACGCGGACAGGCGATCCGAGCGTTCCGACGAGCAGCGTCAGCATTGCAGTTTTATAAGCAAGCCAGGAACCGGCTTCGTAATCCCATGGATCGGCTCAACCAGCTTGTCATTGAATCAGAAGAGCTCCTTCAATTACTTATCCGTAAAAGAGCTCCGGAAGAACCCGTGGATGGAAAATCGCGGGTGTTGTCGATAACACCTGTTTGGTTAACTCTCCAGTACTTGCTGGAGCGATACCAGTCCTTTAAAGAAGGTGCTGAAAAACTGTATAACGAATGGGACACGGTGGTTCAGGAAGATGAACAAGAGGGTTCCGCTGATGTTGCGACTCCTCATTCCTCGAATGAGACAAAGACATTACAAGTATTTGTGGAACGACTTAAATCGGCACAACCATTCCTGGCGGAGGCGAACACCTGTTTTACCAGGACGGACCAGTTGTTGAAAGTCGAGCCATGGAACAGCGTGGTTGATACTCATCGAGATGGGATCATGCTGCTGCACGAAGCAAGAGAACAATTTATGGATCTCAGGACCATGATAGAACAAACGTATGCTCAGCAAATGACGATTTCGGAGATGATGGTTGGAGATAATGAATCGGCAGAGGCGGATGTGAATAAAGAGGTTACCTTAATACCTGATGCGATTCAGAATCAGAAACGGAATCTGACCCGAGCTCGCAGAATAGAAGTCTTGTTAGAGGAGCACTCCGAAATGGAACATGCCGAAACATCGGCAGATCCGGATTCTATTCGAAATACCGAAAATCAGATATCGGAGGCTATAAGTATTCTCGAAAACATTGAAGAGGAAATGAATCTTGTTGTACACCACATGAAGCAGTTGCTGGAAGCAAACAACAACCTGAACGTCATGGAATTGTCTGCGAGGCGTGATTCTGTCAATTCAACAATATCCGTAATAGTGGACTATTTACAGAGATTGCGTCGTATCTTCTTTTCGACGATTGAGCATTTGAAAGAAGCCATTCAGTATCAGTCTCAATTAATCGATGAGACCGAAAAGTCGATCATCCTCTCCGAACCAGCAGAGGCACAGAAGGTCCTTGGGCCTCTTGTGCACAGGCAGCAACAACTCCAACTTCAGAGCTCCGCAATTGCCAATGCGTTAACCGAGCAATCAGAGAAAGTACCCCCCCCATCTGGTGAGGACACAAGTGAGGTTCGTGAGATAACAGAACAACTGCTCAAGGCTGCGAGCCTGGTGATGGAAGCAGAGCAAAACATGGAACAAGCTGTGGTACAGCTTGGGGACAGTAGGAATGGTAAAGCTGCACTGGGAAGCCAAGGAAAAGCGAACGGACAACTGCAGGAAGCATTAGCGACGTTGATGCCGCCGGAATCTCAAAACAAGCAAGACCAGAAATCATCTCAGAGTCAATCATCGCAACAATCAGATCAGGAGACAGGTGACCAGGAGGAACAAGGAGATGGGGGTGGGAGTATGCAACGCTTGCTTCAGATGATCCGAGACAATGAAGCAAAAAGGCAGAAAGATAGGAATCAAAAACAGGTGAAGACACAGCACAGTGCAGATAAGGACTGGTGATGCGCAACCTAGTAGCAATCGTCGCAATATTTCTTTTGATAGAGACGAGCGTGATCGGACAGGAAATACGTGTCCGAGTAGCAATACAGCCCGCTCCACACTATGTTCATGAGCCGGTCATGATCCAATTTACTGTTGAGGGATTTGAAGAGGGCATCGATCCGGAATGTCGATTAGAAAATGCCGGTCCCGGGATTGACGGAAAGGTGGTAGCGATTAATCCGAGCGTGTTCTCACAGGTGATTCAGCGCAATGGTCAGTTGTTTCGGAGCAGCTCGGTTACGTATCAGATTCATTATGAAATTCGAGTGGATAAACCGGGTGATTATGTTGTCGGACCATTTATTCTGCAGCAGGGAGAACGTCAAAGCAGAGTTGAAAGTCTCAATATGAGTTTTGTGCAAATTCCTCCCGATCCTGATATGCGGGTAAGGATTGTAATGACAGACAGTCCCCTCTATTTACAACAACGGGTCCCGGTGAGTGTGGAATGGTGGTATGCGGGTGATTTTAAAAATGTACTTGATTTGACGATTCGATGTGACTTGTTTGATCGCTTTAACTTCGAAAAGGATCGCGTGCCATCCGAGCGTGACTCACGCCTGGTTATTGATACGGTAAAAGGACGAATTGAACTTTATGCCGAAGCAAGAGAAGAAAGGGTCAATGGGAAGCGGTTTACGGTGCTATACGCAAAACGTACGCTTATCCCGGATGAAATTGGAATATTCAACGTAGCTGCCATAACTGCGACACTACAACAGGCAAAGGAGTGGTCCGGTACCAGCCGATCTCGAAGCAATCGTGGGTTTGGAGGCCTGCTATTTCAAGATCTGCTCGGTGAATCACGCCAACCGACTCGAACGGAATTGTCGCAGACACAGGGTAAGGCAAAAGTGTTTGAAATAAAAAACCTTCCGGAGACTGGACGTCCAGACAGTTTTAGTGGTGCTGTGGGGTCGGGATTTTCAATGGAGGTATCTGCCGATCGGACGGTATGTCGAGTAGGTGATCCCATTCTGCTTGATATTGTCATTCGCGGTGACGGGAATCTTGCAGATACCAGTCTCCCGATTTTAGGTATCGATGATGGCCTAAACCCGGAGCAATTTCAGTTTAGCGATGAGGATGTACCCGGGGTGATGACTGATGGCAGCAAGCATTTTCAAGTCTCATTTCGTGTTAGAGATCCCGAGGTCAAGGAAATACCGGGGTTACCGTTGTCCTGGTTTGACCCGGTTCGTGAGCGTTACCAGACACACCGTTCGAGGCCGATTGCCCTTCAGGTTATGGATGCTTCAGTCGTTTCAGCGAATGATGTGGTGAGGACAAGCTCTGAATCAAGTGTCCCTCCCGAATCAGCTCGTGACTCAGAAACTCGTGATCAGGCCAGGCCAATCCCTTCTGGGACGGCGGATCTGGCGATTGAAACCGATATCGATATTCTACTTCAAAACAGCAGTTCAAGGGAATTGTCTCCTGTGATGAGAATTCCCGGATATGCATGTGGAGTGGGTGCCATAGTTATTGGATGGGTGCTCAGGAGAAGACGAGACCGAGATCCTGAAACGATCGTTCGAGATAGACGGACTCAGGCATGGTTACGACAGATAAACTCGCTGCTTCAAAGTAATGAAGTAGATAGTGCCGAAGAGGTGGCCAGAGTGATGCGATGTCTCATACCGGAAACATCACCCGGATTACACGAGGAAATGGAACGGGTCATTGCGACGTGTGATTCAATTACCTACGCACCCACCTCGGCAAACCATGAAGGTTACGACTTCGCTTTCCGGCAGACGGTAAGAAGTCTGGTAGATCGGATCCAGCAATCCAGTAAGGGCAATCAGAGTGAAGCACTGGTTACAGCGGAGGGAGAAAATCCATGAGTAATCGGATCGTGAATTGGTGCTATGTCGGTATGCTTGGGGGCATCACGCTGGTTTGTTCGGGATCTTACGCAATGGAGCCCGCAAACACGGAAAAGGTATTAAGAGAAGCAATAGACGAATATCAGAGTGCTATGG
>CAXEIY010000007.1:0-5208 GCA_963996245.1 uncultured Planctomycetia bacterium
AAAATCTGAAAATCTGTTTCTCCCATTTTGGCATTGCCCGCTGGAATCAGTACGCTTTGCTGCAACAATGCCTCCTGAACATCCATCAGGGACAAACCTCTCGCCTGTAATTTTTCCCTATCAACATAAGCAATAATCCTTCTGAGTTTTCCTCCATATACCGCGGGTGCAATCACTCCCTGAATAGCCTGTAACTGATTACGCAAATCGTAATAAGCAATGTCGTAAAGCTCTTTTTCATCCATCTCAGGATTAGAAACACTGACCAAACAAAGCGGTACAGACGCAGTCGGATCAAAAGGCATCACCATCGGAGGGATCGTCCCTGGCGGGAGATAAAACATATCACTCATGGCATAACTGGTTACCTGACTCATTGCCGTGTCCAGCGAGATGTCTTCTCTGAAGAAATCCTTTACTACACACACACCCAGCATCGCTTTTGCTTCCTGATGTTCTATGCCGACAGACTGACCGGTCCATCGCTCCAAACGACTCATGATGTCTCGTTCCATTACCTCCGGTGGCATCCCGGGATAAAACGTGACAATTTGAACAGCAGGAGTTTTGAAAATCGGAAGTAAATCAGCAGGAACATTCTGATAGGAAACAGTTCCTAAAACAAAAACTGCTAACAGAATTACCACGATTAAATACGGGTTTTTCAATGCCAGGTGAATCATAACCCTCATTCGCCGATATTAGTCTTGGTGCTGAAACCCTCAGAACAGCCCCGGACTCAGCACCTTTCAAATGCAACCACGACAGAACACGTCAACATACACCAAATCCAATTCAAACACGGCCCTCCGCTGTTCATCGCGCGATGACGAAACCGCACGTCTGTCAAACCGATCCCGGCCACTCCATTAAAACAAGCATCAAAACAAACTCAGAGACTTTTTTCGCAAGCGTTTAAGCCTCTCACTCGCCTTGGCCGTAAACCGGTAGCCATTTTCATAGAACAGAAGGCATTATCAGATATGTCAAAACATTTTGACCGCAATGACACAAGAATCATTGCGATCAAAACGATGGTTTCCCATCTTGCATACTAGGTCAAGTGAGCACCCTTTGTATTGACATAGACTGCATACAACGACTGACTCCCTGTCATGAAAAGTCGATTCCGTTTCGTACCACCAAAACAGACATTCGAACAGATCTCGGGAAGAAGAATCTGTCCGATACGAGTTCCATCTGGAGCAAAAATGTGAACACCATCATACCCATCACCTACCCATCCAGCACTGGCCCAGACATTACCATCCCGGTCTGCCCGGATACCGTCTGCAAAACCAGCTTTCACTTCAGTGGTGCCATCATCTGCCGTCATTTCAAGACTCATCGAGGCAAACTCTCGACCATTATTCAAACTGGATTCTTCAGAAACATCCCAAACTTTGATGTTCTTGGGAGCATCGTCATAATGACTCGCTCCGGTATCAGCCACATACAACTTCTTGTAATCAGGTGAGAAGCATAAGCCGTTCGGTTTATGTATTTCGTCTGAAACCTGATGCAGCGTCCCGGTTTTCATATCGATACGGTAAATCGCTTCCTTTTGATAGGGTTGAGGCCAGTTGTCCATATTTTCAACAAGGCGCCCTTCATAATCCATCAACGCCCCATAGCCCGGATCTGTAAACCAGACATCTCCATTCGGATGAACCACGGCGTCGTTGGGAGCATTTAGCGATTTACCACCATAACTTTCCGCCAAAACGGTTTTCGTTCCGTCATATTCATAACGAATGACACGCCGAGTCAGATGCTTACATGAAATCTGTCGACCACGATAATCAAACGTATTGCCGTTACTGTTTTCAGCTGGATCCCGGAAAGTACTGACGGCACCATTTTCTTCCAACCATCGCAACTGAACATTATTTGGAATGTCACTCCAAACAAGATAACGTCCTACACCATTCCAAGCCGGACCTTCTGCCCAAATCATACGATTGCTATGGTACAGACGCATGATCGTGGAGTTGCCCTGCTTGTACTGAGAAAAACGATCGTCCAGTACAACAATATCGGGGTCGGGATAACGAGTCGGCTGGGCTCCCGGACCGTATTTCCGTTCCCCCGAAATCGCCTGGGAAACCGGAAACGTCATCGCTGCTGCCGCCAAGAATCCACGACGCCCTATTTGCAATCCATTTTGTTGAGTACTGATTTGCTTTGACGCTGCATTGTAATTCATGAGTTCCTCATTCCTTGTTGCTATCAAAAACAGGTGCCTAACCGACACAACAATGCTCTTATCCTTAAGGATTAACCCTTTCATTTACCAGCCATCACCCTGCTCCGCAATTGAAAAAGGAGATCCTGTATTCCATAACCGTGATTTCCAATCACGGTATAATTTAATACCGACGGCTCTTTAGCAGTAGAAATAGGGCCGACCACTGGAACGAGGACCACTCAAAAAATAAGGCTGAATGCCCCGGAACCGGCCACTTTATGTTCACACGACCCAACTCTTTGTCCTGATCCGGATTTGGATTGGGATCCCGTTAATGACACTCTGGTCTATCTATAGAAGATAGCGTTTATCGATACCGAACTTCCATATCCGAAATCACAAATCAGTTGGACTAGAGCTGGAATCCAGAATCTGTCCCAGAAAGCACTTCCTCCGATGCACTCAAAGACATGGAGACCTGTAACAAAGCGGGCGACCGGACTCGAACCGGCGACGTCCAGCTTGGGAAGCTAGCATTCTGCCACTGAATTACGCCCGCGCAATTGTCAATTTGAAACCAGGTATCTTGTACAGGAACTTCACCCTACCGAGACAATTAGTACCGGTCAAGTGGCGAGGTATTAGAACCTCGTCGATCACCTGTTTACTTTCAAATCTTGAAATGGCCCCGTATCGTTATCGGGAATCAACGCATTCGTATCGCCCTTTGGCCAACCTGGATTTTGATGTTTTCACAGGTCCATCAAACGTCCCAATTCCCACCTTGTCAACTACAGAAAAGAACCTTCCAAGAAGTTATGGAAAGGGGATACTAAGCTGCCGGTAAATCACTTTAATCGCACATCAACAGTAAGCAAAATACGGGTCGATACCTCACGATATCGATCATGAGGTAAGTTGCAGGTAAACCTTGAATATGATATTATCTGTTTTTAACGTAAATACTTTTGTGCAAAGTATTTGTTGATCGACACGCATCCCTTAAATTTTGGTAAGAAAGACGGTTAATTTGTCCACGACGGGTAACGGAGACGGACCCCACGAGCGGGATTTGGATATCCAGGAGGAACTGAAACAAAGTTACCTCACCTATGCTATGAGCGTCATTGTCAGTCGGGCTCTTCCCGATGTCAGGGACGGTCTCAAACCCTCTCAAAGGCGTATTCTCGTCGCGATGAACGACCTCAATCTCGGCCCCAACAGTGGTCGTGTCAAATGTGCAAAAATCTGTGGCGATACCAGTGGAAACTATCACCCGCACGGTGAAACGACTATTTATCCGACACTGGTGCGCATGGCCCAGGAATGGAGCATGCGTCATGTTCTAGTCGACAAGCAGGGAAACTTCGGATCGATCGCCGGACTCCCTCCCGCAGCAATGCGTTATACCGAAGCGCGTCTATCGGCACCCGCTTCTGAAATGCTGGATGATCTGAATCGCGATACCGTAGACTTTGTTGCCACTTATGACGAACGTAACCAGGAACCGGTTGTCCTTCCTTCCAAATTCCCCAACCTGCTGGTCAATGGATCAGGGGGTATTGCGGTCGGTATGGCAACCAGTATACCACCCCACAATTTGGGTGAAATCTGCGATGCCAGTGTCCATCTTATCGACCACCCTGATTGCAGCGTTCTGGACATTATGGACCATTTGCCGGGCCCCGATTTTGCGACTGGAGGCATCATTTGTGGTCGTAATGGTGTGTTGCAAGGGTACACACAAGGGCGAAGCACCATAAAAGTACGGGCAAAAACTCACTTTGAAGAGCTGAAACGTGGTCGGGAACAAATTGTTGTAACAGAAATCCCTTTTCAGCAATCTCGAGACCGGATTGTGGAGCGTATTGGTGAACTGGTTCGAGAAGGACGAATAAAAGGCATCTCGGATATCTGGGATGAAAGCGGACAAAAGGACCCTGTTCGAATTGTCATCGAATTACAAAAAAATGCTGACCGCGATGTGGTATTAAATCAACTGTTCCAATACACAACGCTCCAGGACTCCTTTTCCATTATTCTTCTTGCCTTGGTTGACGGACGCCCCCGAACCTTGTCCATCAAGGAATTGATTCAAGAATTTATACGGCATCGGGTAATTGTGATCCGTCGACGTACTGAATTTCTACTGGCCCAAGCTCGACGCCGAAAACTACTGGTAGAAGGCCTGCTCATCGCGCAACTCGAAATTGATGAAGTCATCAATACCATTCGCGCCTCGGCCAATCGACCAGAAGCCAAAGAACGACTTACGAAAATCGAAGTTCCTGCTCCTCTCATTGCACGGGCACTGGGTGAAGAAGGTTTTGCTTCCTTTGTTGAAGACCGAGGGGTTGATTCCGACACCTATGGGTTGACTGCAACACAGGCTGAAGCGGTCGTCAACATGCAACTGGGAGCATTAACCGGGCTGGAAAGGGAAAAACTCGGTGATGAACATCAGAAACTGCTGACGGAAATTGCCGATTACCTGCATCTGTTAAGCAATGAGAGAAATATCCTCGACGTTGTTCGAGAGGATATGCTTGAACTCAAAAACAAGTATGCCAACCCACGACGAACTGAAATCTCTGATGAAGAACTCACCTATGTTGACCAAGAAGACCTCATCCGAGAGGAATTCATGGCTGTAACCATCAGCCATCGAGGATACGTCAAGCGTCTCTCTCCGGACAACTATCGCGCGCAGCGCCGCGGAGGCAAAGGAATCACCGGTGCCAAGGCCGAAGAAGAAGATCCTATCGAACATCTCTTTGTAGCAAGCACCCACGCCTACCTTTTATTCTTTACCGACCGAGGAAAAGTCTATTGGAAAAAAGTTTACGAACTTCCGCTGCAAAGCCGGACCAGCCGTGGACGCGCCTTGGTTAACCTGCTTAACTTGGCACCCGAAGAAAATGTCTCTAACTGTATCGCTGTTCGATCTTTCGATGATCGATCACTGCTCATGGCAACTCGCAAAGGGTACGTGAAGAAGACTTCTCTGTCAAAATACAGTC
>CAXEIY010000008.1:0-4298 GCA_963996245.1 uncultured Planctomycetia bacterium
CAGGAGAATACGCTGCTCGAGTGCCTCCAGACGCAGGCGACGGGTAGGGGAGGGGGAAGCAGCAGCAAGAGAATCTCTACGCGACATGATCAATGGCCTCACAGAAACGATGTGTAACAGAATTCGGCGACACAACTGGAAGAATAAAGAGAATTTCCTATCTGCAGTGTATAGACACAACAGGAGGGATAGATAGAAAAATGTGGCTGGCTTCTACAAAAAGTGAGCTATTTGCCACGATAAAGCGTGGAAAACACATCAGCCGCACCGGTGTTGTTTCAAAAAGGGATCATCACAACTACCTGCATCGATCATAGGTCTCATCGCTCGATGTTACATACACTCATTGGCGAAAGACTGATATTCCTGGTTCACATTAATGAGATGATCCTGGATCATTCGGACCATGCTTTAATCAAAAACGACAACCAGTTGCCACTTAAAATACGTTCGATTGCCTGATCCGAATAACGCCTTTTAGAAAGGAGTGGAGCGAGTTTCTGTAGATCGGTAATGGTTTCCAGATCATGAGGAAACTCGTCGGTACCCACACCACCATCGAGATCACTGCCGATTGCTACATGCCGGTCATCACCTGCCAGTTGACATATGTGGTCAATGTGGTCAATGGCACGATCGAGTGTCACTCGAAGATGATCGTTACGACCCCCACATTTCCACTCAAACTGCAATTGCCAGTTCCCGAGAGTAACACCGATGACACCGTCACGTTCCAGAATCGCACCTAATTGCCGGTCATCCAGTTCACGTTGATGAGGTACCAGCACTCGACTATTAACATGACTTGCAAACGCCAGACCTTCATAGTGATCCAGACACTCCCAGAACGCGCGATCTGATGTATGGGTCAGATCCAGCGGGATACCCAGTCGTTGCATTTCTTGGAGCAACGGTGATCCCAATTCCGTAAGACCAGTGTCGCTTCCGGTTCCCCCCGCATAACGTCCCTCTCCCGAATGACTGGGCCCGAGCAGTCTCAGACCGGCGTTATACCATTCCTCAAGTTGATCAGGATCCATCAGGGCATCGGCACTCTCCATGCTGATTACCAGTCCCAGCGGAGGAGGGGGCCCCGGATTATCTGCCGGACCGGAATCCCACTGTGTCCACTCTTTCAAATGACGTTTCAACTGATCGAGTGAGGTGACAATACGTACATGGCCTTCTCGCTGAAGCGCCTCGTAGTAGGATAACTGAGCGCGTGCAATCGCATAGGACTGCGTCGGCGAATCAAAATCAAAATGAGGAATGGTTCTTCCTGTCGTGCACAGGCCGAAGACGGTAGTGAAACACAGCGCAATTCGGCCCTGACGCATTTCAGGCAAAGCAACGGTTCCTTTTCCTTTCCCTTTTCCGGTATCGTGGCTTTCACGTGCACGCGTGGTCCATACATCGACCAACAAATTTCGGTTATTCTGCAGCGCATTCATAGCCAGATCAAGATGCCCATCGACAATCAACATAACTACCATCCTCTGTTTGTTAACCACAAGTTATTTTGTGCCATTGTCCTGACTGGCCCTCCCAAATCATCTGGTGTCATTTGTGCGCCGCATTTATTTATAACACCAAAATCCCAAGGCTCCTGGTATATCTATTCTCACCGCCGTCACTCCAATCACGAAACAAGAACGCAGGGAGAAACCCTGGTCATTGAGTATTACCAGAAAAGACAGGCTCACCATATATGACAACCAGGCAACTTGATCTTCAGCAACTCACGTCCCGATTTCGTAACTTGAGTATTGGACAGTTGAAGTGACTGTAGATCGGTCAGGTGATACAGCGCAACTAACCCCTTGTCGGTGATACCCCCGGTAAGACTCAGTGTCCTCAGCCCCTTCTGTTTCGTGAGGTGTTTCATTCCTTCATCGGTCAGTTGCCAGGTGTGTAGCATTAATTCAGAAGGAGACTGAATTGCAGCAAGATAGTACTTGAGCCCTCGATCAGTCTTTGCTGCATTTGGAATATGCAGTTCGCGCAATGCCATTCCTTTAAGATGAATCAGACCTTGATCGGTAACGGCCGTGTTATTACTCAGCGAAAGACTTTCCAGCTCTGGAAGGGATCGCAGGTATTTGAGTCCACGATCAGTTATGTCGTGTGCCCCGAGCGTTAACCGCTTAAGTGAACGAAGCCCGGCCAGATGCTTCAGTCCATCATCAGTAATCCGTGTTCCCGACAAGTGAAGTGTCTCCAAACCAGGAAGTAATCCGATATCGGTCATACCCTCATCGGTCACTCTTGATTCTTCCAGATTCAGGACCCGAAGACTGGTGCATCCCTGCAGATACCGAAGTCCCGATCCAGAGACGGCTGTCCCCCGGCCGTTCAGGATTTCAAGTTGATTAAGGCCTTGTAAATGAAATAACCCCGAATCGGTAGTTCGAGGTGGTAACCACAGGTTTTTAAGCCCGCTCAGTCCTTCGAGATGTTTCAGTCCCTCATCGGTCACCTGCGATACGGAAGTAAGAGAGAGACTCTCCAAGTGCGCAAGATCACGAAAGTGTCGTAAACCGTTATTGGTTATCTGCTCAGATCCCAGCCAGGTGAACGTAATTTTTCTTAAGTTCGGTAACTTATTTAGGTTTTCAAGGTCCGCATCCAGCACACCATCTTTGAAATCCACGGACAGGATATTTCCTGAAACATCGGAAGGGGCTGAGAAAGTCACGCTGCGCAGTTTGTGATCTTCTGTTACGTCTCCGATTAGAAGGGTCGCATACAGACTCACCGATCCAACAAGGGCTCCGACGTGTACAGCTGACAACGATCGAACTAGTTTGCCAACGAACAACCAGCCCCACATGGAGCCATCGTCGCTGCTGGAGTGATTCAGTTTTGTTTTCAAATCAGGAACTCCGGTTAAGCGGTCCTGGTCGTTGACGGATGTTGTAAATTTCTGGGAACGTGAGTCTTGCCCGGGGCCGACGAGTCGATAACCCGTCATCCCTAAAATAAGTAGTGTTAGCAGATAGACGCCGGCGCCGGTCAATAAGCCCCTCGTATAACCAGACAAGCCACCATGGTTGGGAATGTGGACGGCGTTGTTCCACATGACAAATAACAACAATGCGTACACGACAATCAAAATCGCAAGATACCATGGGCGGCGATAAAAGAGTCTGTCAGCAAATGTAGTCAGACTGATCATCACCCCCAGGACAATCGTCACCAACATAACGCCCAGGTCGATAAATGAATGGGAAACAGCATCGGAAGACAGAGGGGGGACATGGCGAATGATTACAACCTTGTTCAGGACAGCTGAAAGGACGGCAAAGGATGATGTAAGAATCAACAGACTTAATATCAGTGACCGGTTTCGGTTGGTATGAAAACGCTCTTGCATAGTTTTCAAAACAACCATCGACCAAGGGACTACGGGAGCCCATCTTATCAGTAACAATAAGACGACACAGATTACCCAGTGCGACAGAGGCAGGAAGAATAGCATGTTTTGTCCGTCACTGAGAATCAACGTAACCGCAGTTGCTCCCAGAATCGCAAGGATTCCCGCTCCAGTAATCCGCAGTAAGAAATGTTCCGCGCCCAAAGATGCCCAAACTACCGTTAACATAAACTGTCCTGTTAAAACGGCATCACAAACACTCCTGAACACTAGATTCTGAGCTGATGTTCCGATGAGCACCATTACCAGCAGTCCTGAGAGGTGAAAAACAAAGAGGCCAGGAAGGACCAGAAGATGGACAGGTACTCTCATGACAAGTCTCATAAATAGCGTTGTCTGAACTCTCGCCAGCAAAAGGACTTTTCAAAGGAAGAAACGAGACCGTCTTTTATACAGTAATGGACAAGAGTTACTTGGTTGGTCATTATGCCCCGCCCATTGAGCGATACCAATACTTTTATCAAAAGGCTGGATTCAGTCTAAGCTGGAGCGACATGCTTATACTTTAATGCTGGTTGGTCTGTGACAACTGTCCGTGATGATTTCTTCTCGATCTATTGACCGGCTTAAAATCTTTGTGGATAACGATAGATGTAATAACTGTCCCAAAACGTCCGAGGAGTTCCAACCCGTATTATGCGTGCTGTAATACAACGTGTCTCAGAAGCATCGGTATCTGTAGAACAGAAACGGATTGCTCATATCGATCTGGGACTCCTGGTTCTTCTGGGGATTGAGGACACCGATACGCCGGAGGATGCTCGTTATCTGGCAGACAAAAGCGTCCACCTGCGTATTTTTCAAGATACCGGTGGGAAGATGAATCTCTCGTTGATTGACATCAAGGCATCGATGCTGGTAGTCA
>CAXEIY010000009.1:0-4213 GCA_963996245.1 uncultured Planctomycetia bacterium
AAAAGAGAGGTTCGTATTTTACAACGCGTTACTGGGATGAAAGTTCGGTAGGCTCTGGTGCAAATTCAGGCTCGATATATTCTGATGGTGGCAGTGGATCAAGTTCCTCGCCAGTCAAACGTGTCAGATAGTAAGTGTAGATGGGGCGTAAAGGATGATCGGGGTAAAGTTCAAGTGCCTTTTGAATGGGGGCCGCTGCGCGATCTACATAGGGTGTTTCCAGATATGCCAAGCCGATGAGTGCATTTCCGCTCGCTCTTTCGAATGGGATCTGTTCCATTAATTTGGCGGCCGAATTGGCTAGAGGAAGAGCGGGCCCCTGTAGTTGTCCGGCATCGATCGGAGTACCAAATTGAGGCCACTGTGGAATGACGATTCCCGCTCCATGTAGGAATTCTGCGGCGGAGGAGTACTGTTTACTTTGTAAGGCGGTTTTCCAGCTTTCGGCGGCCAGATCATAATTACCCTGCAGAAGACGTACGGTGCCCATGATTTCTTCCCACTGCCCCTGTTCGAAAACTTCGGCATCTCGAAGATTTTCCAGGGGATCGACGGCTTTTTCATGTTGGCCAGTTTCGAGGCAGAGCATCACGTAGAGAGGGCCACTTTCAAGGGCTGCAAGACTGAACTCGCCTAGCTCTTCCATCGCCAAAGCAGGGAACCCGGCATCCAGTGCCAGCCCTGCACGCTCGGAAGGTGCTGCTGGCAGGGGGTTTATGCGTAGTCGATTGAGTTCGTCTTTCATGTTCTCAACGCGCTGCTCTAATTGGACAATTTCCTGTTGTCGTTGCAACGAACCATCTTCGTCACCCTCTAGTAGTTCATCGAGTTTGCGAAGATGACGAAGAGTTAAATCCCAGTTTCCGCGCGAGCGGTACCAACGATAGAGATGGAAATGTGCCACTTCTTCGTTCGGATTAGCAAGAAGAGCCTGATTCAGCGCCGCGATGACCTGCAGGTATCTTATTCGATGTTCTCTCAAAAATCTGCGGACGCGAATGTTCCGCGGAGTGCCTGGTTCTGGTTTGGCGATGAGATAAACACTGAGATCTAGTTCAAGTAGCGTGTTGTAGCAGAGTCCGAGCAGCACATAGGCATTCGGATTACCGGGATGTTCGGGTAACATTTCCCGAATCTTCCGAATGGCCAGCATCTGCCAGGCTGCAGCATCAGCTACGCTCATAAGCCCCTGGGGGGTTAGGTAGTTGTTAGCGACCGTATGGTAGTGTCGCGCTATCTGCAGTCGTTCGTCTCCGACCAGACGGTCTCGCCACAGCCAGTCATACCACCAGGAGTGCTCTTGAACTGGAATGGCGATTGCGGTTTCTGCAGGTGTTTCGTCTGATGGTTGATAGGCAAGTGACTGGACATCCAACGCTTTTTCATTACGGTATTGCGCTAATTCCGGTGTGTCGACGTCCGAACGGATGAAAACGGCGAGCGAGCCACTCAACGGCTGAACAGGAATCCAGAACTCATTTTGCGTGAGCGCGACAAACGTGTTGTAGTAAGGCTGACTTTCCCGCATGTTGAGAGTGAGAATACCGATGTTGTATTTGTCAAAAACGGGTTTCCATACGTCAACTTCACCATCGCGGAGCGCGTAACGAAGTCTCAAATAAGTCTCGAGCAGATCCTGCGATTGATCGAAGAGTTGATCGACGGCAACGCGGTAGTCGGTCTCCTCGCTGAAACTCATCAGAGCGGCATAATCGTCGGGAGACATGGTTCCTTGAAATTGCAGCTCACCCTTTTCGGAGTCGAACAGGGTACGAGATTTAGTATAGAGCGCCTGCAGAGCCCGGACATAACGGGTTCGCGATAGCTGGAGCGAAATGGTATTAAGAGATGGTCCGGCTTGTGCCATGCCCGGCGGGGCTGACGTTTCGTAAGCCAGCGCACCAAGTTCTAGAAACTGTTCTTTTTCCAGAGGGCCTTCCAGTTGCAGTTGACGATCGGTGAGATTGTAAGTCAGCTGTTTCTGGAACTTTTCCGGGATTACGACACGACGCGGCATTCTTTCCAGTGGCTGTGTGAGAGAAATTTCAGAGGGCGACTGACCGGATCGAGGAAAGATAACTGAGTCCGGTACAGCAGCCAGTTTCACGGAGGTGAGTCCGTCTTCTGGAAGGGGTTGCCCGTCTGGTTTCTGCTTATACAGGGATAGCCGGTCATCAAGAAAGATCTTGCGTTCTGGAAAGCCAGCCTGGATCAACAGGTTGGCGTTGTCGGGAAGCACTTCGAAGTTAAAGATATTGGTGCTAGGCGGAAGACTGGACATCTGCTCCGTTACGGTTTGTACGGTGTCCAAGGCACTGCTGCTCAGACCAAGTCCCAGATCGTCTCCGAGGCTGTTTCGAAATCGTCCAGCGCCACCCCAGAGGAAGAGCACAAAGAAGGACAGTACTGTTAAAATTCGACCGCCACGAGACCAGATCAGCCAGGCAGTATCCAGCCGGGGACGGGTGCCGAAGCGGTTTAGATACCATTCCTGTCCATTCAGGGTAAGCGCCATCGTTGACACCAGGACGAGAAGGTACATGTTTTCCAGAAGACTAACTCCAACGAACAAAAAACTGATGAAAATGAGAAATCGTGAAAACTGGAAGTTCGGGCGATTCATGAAGAACGAAAATAAAGTCATGATGGCCAGAAAACCGGTGAGGTATTCTTCCAGGGAGATGACGCCCGGATCAAACATCCCCGTAAACGGATCGTTAAAGAAGTCATCGTTCCAGATTCCGGTCAGCTCTCGAAGTGGGTAATTGAACTCTCTTAGTCCAGGGATCGCCACGGTGTATTGCGATACAGCTTGTTGGGCAACAACGAGGCCGGCTGGATTTTTCAGATCATAAGGATTCAGCAGACATCCGACCGTGGACAAAAGGACAACTAATGCCAGTGTTACTATTTTTGGACGATAAAACTTCAGCCTCGTGTCTGATTCAGGAGAAGGAAGTGAATGTCTCACGGACCGAAAAAGAAAAATTACGAACTCTCCTGCTAGGTACATGACCAGTAACAACAAACCCATGTAGTAATTGCTGTCCAGGTTGACCCAAAGAATCTGGAGCGGGATAAAAAGCCAAAGCATCCATTGGCGATTGCGGGAAGATACCTGGTGGATGATTGCCAGTTGCAGGGTGAGTGCAAGGTAAGTAGCAAGTTTCGGAGATACTGCAAAATTCCTTGATGAATGTGCCATGATGACCAGGCAAAATGTGGTTGTGCAGACGGTCCACCACATAGTACGTCCCAAGTGTCGCAGACTCAGTAAAAGGAGGGTGAGACCGACAACGGCCAGAGCTTTTATGGCAACGAGTGCTTTGAATCCAGCCAGGTTTTGAATCAGGTGTGTACCGATGTCATAAAGCCAGTTGGTATTGATCCAAGGGCGCCCAGCGGCGGTGTATGAGAAAATATCCGTATCGGGGATTGCACCGTTGCTTACGATAAATTCACCCGTTTTCAGATGTTGCCACAGTTCTACATTGTTGGCTGAAATCTTGTAAAACGAGAGCAGAAAAGCTAGGAAGACGACCAGCGCGGCAGCAAGAAGATCCTGCCAGTACAGTTCTTCAGATAATTCCTGTTCGGTCAGATCGCCATCATATTCTTCATCCAGTGTTGAGGTTTGAGAGTTTTCGTCATTCCGATCGGTCCCCTTCAGGGGTTCTTCAGACGCTTCGTCCTTAGTCTGCGTTTCTGAATCTGACTGCCCGGAAAGGGGCTCACTTGCCTCTGAACGAGTTTCCTCTTGGTTTTCAGACACGGTTCTCACCTAAACGGAATGCTATGGGAAAATGCCGAAAAGTTACCTGTGCACAGTCCGCGTTGAGCCAACAGTTAATGGCAGACGCTTGCGCACCTGTATTCTTCAATTTATGTAGCGATATGGTCTACGGTCAAGCTGAAAGCGTTCGAAGTACCAACTTGCGGAAAATAATTTGCAGTTCTGGTAATTTGGGAGGCTCAGGGGCCTGCTCTGATATTGGAATATATCGGTAATCTGAAATATAACCATTATTCGGTTTTTAGGTTCAAGATTGTGGAAACACGATGGTAAAGCGTTTCAGGTTCCGCCATACGACCGACACCGACTGTTCGGCAGCTGAGCCAGCCTTCACCGGGTTCTTGGATGAGGTAGCTGTCTGAACGAAGTTGCGAGATATTACGCTGTACAACCGGCTTGGACCACATTTCTTTGTTCATT
>CAXEIY010000010.1:0-11447 GCA_963996245.1 uncultured Planctomycetia bacterium
CAACGGCTGAAACAGCCGAAACGGAAACCGAGACAGAAGCGACTGAAGCTGCGGCAACGGCTGAAACAGCCGAAACGGAAACCGAGACAGAAGCGACTGAAGCTGCAGCAACGGCTGAAACAGCCGAAGCTGAAACCAATTCGGACAGTTAGACTACAGTACACGGAAACACCGCAATTATTTCAAAACACCCTCTTTGACATAACACGGGACTATTAAACTGTAACAGGTGGTTTTAACGCCCCTTGTAATTAATCACGGTTACGATAAAAACTAATTTGGATCCTTAAAAGGATCTTCTGACTCGTCTTTTTGTATTTACTTATTCCCCTGAGATTAGGAATCACTATTGGCTGTACGAATCTATTCGCTTGCACGCGACTTAAAAATCGATAGCAAAGAAATTCTTGAATTCTGCAAAAAGGCAGGGATTGAGGGTAAAGGTTCTGCGCTGGCCAGTTTAACCGAAGAAGAATGCGAGCTTTTGCAAGCTGCCATGAAAAAAAGCGCGGCTCCTTCGGAAGCACCCGAACCCATAAAACCGGAGCTGGCGCCTCCAGATGGACCTGATCCAGCTCAACCTATCCAAAGAACCGACTATGTTCCGGCAAGCGGTGTAGTGCCCGCTGTTGCCGGAGACTCTTCAGAAGTAAAAACTGAAGAACATGGCAAAAAAACTATTCGCAAAAAGGCAGTCCCTCGCCCCAAACTCGCGTCTGCACCAACCATGCGGGCTCCCACCCCATCTGCAGGGCCCTCTGAACCTTCTCCCCAAAAGCCCGATTTGCGGCTTCCTCCGGATGCTATTCGGGCCCGTAAAGCACCCAGCAAGAAAGCACCTCAGCCGGAACAGCCAGTCGAACCTCAGAGTGATGAGAAAGCAGGTCGAACTCAACCGAAACCGGCTGCCAGCGGTGCTACTGGGCGTGAAGAACGTCAGCGACGACGTGGCGAACGTTCTCAAACCCGTCGGAAAAAACAAAGTGACCGGATGAGATTGGCTGTCGATTTTGATGAAGAAACTTCAAAGCGACTCAAACCGCGTCGCCGTCAGACAGCAGCTGAATCGAGAATGAGCAAAAGGGCCCCACTGCACAAAACCTCAGCACGTCATGAGGGCCCACTCAATGTACGCACGCTTTCTGAAACACTCGGGATCGCAGTTAACCAGATCATACAGACGTTACTGAAAACTGGGACTACTGTAGACATCAACTCCTCACTTAATGAAGAGACGGCATTACTGATCGCCACAGAATTTGAAATTGTCCTCGATTTCAAACGCGATCGTGATTCATCCGCCTTGGAACAGGAACTCGTCGAAGCTGCACGGCAGGAAGATTCACAAGATGACCTAGCTCCCCGTGCTCCCGTAGTGACATTTCTGGGACATGTTGATCACGGCAAGACCTCACTTCTGGATAGAATCCGACACTCCAATGTAGCGTCCGGGGAAGCTGGAGGAATAACACAACATATCGGTGCCTATCAAATCGGTCTTAACGGAAATAAACTCACGTTTGTCGATACACCCGGACACGAAGCTTTTACTTCTATGCGAGCAAGAGGCGCTAACGTAACCGATATTGCCGTTATCGTAATTGCAGCAGATGACGGCATTATGCCACAAACGGAAGAAGCGATTAATCACGCACTCGCGGCAAAGGTCGATATCATGGTCGCACTTAATAAAGTGGACCTCCCCACCGCCAATGTCCAGCGTGTTCTCCAGCAATTAGCCGGCTTGAATCTCCTGCCTGCAGAATGGGGAGGAGATATTGAAGTCGTCCAAACCAGCGCAGAAACGGGAGATGGAATTGAAGACCTATTAGAAACCCTGACAACTCTAGCGGAGTTACGTGATTTAAAATCTAATCCCAATACACCGGCACACGGCATTTGTCTGGAATCCTCGAAAACTGAAGAACAGGGTGCCCTCGCTACCTTACTCGTTCAACGAGGCACACTGAAAGTCGGAGATATCATCTGGTGCGGTGAAACCTATGGGCGAATAAAGGCACTTATGGATGATCTGCGCAATCCCATTTCCGACGCAGCACCTTCGACTCCCGTAGTAGTAACTGGATTTCATGCTGCTCCGTCTGCAGGAGAACGGTTTTTCGTCACCCCTGACATTGGCCACGCCCGCGATCTTGCTAAACATCATCAAGAAAAGAACCGCTCTGAAACACTCGACTTTGAACCCCAGATAACACTGGAAAGCTTTTTTGAACGTCGTCAGCAGAAGGAAATTCGTGAGCTTAATATCATTCTGAAAGCAGATACCCGTGGGTCGATTGAAGCCATTCGCCAAGAGATGGACAAACTGATTCACCCAGAAGTGCGTATTAAACTACTCCATGCAGCCGTGGGAGCGGTGAATGATAGCGATGTTCGCCTGGCTGATGCCTCTGAAGCTGTTGTTATTGCCTTTAACGTAGGTATTGAAGATCGTTCAGAGGTAGTCGCCAGCGAAGAAAGTGTTCAAATACGTCGCTACAACATCATTTACGAACTGGTGCAGGATGTGCGTGACTCACTTTCCGGACTCTTAGCCCCCGAACGCCGCGAAGTTCAAGTGGGTCGAGCCAACATCTTGCAAGTATTCAGAATTAGTCGCCTGGGGACTATCGCGGGATGCCGACTGGTTAATGGTAGCTTCGAGCGCAATTTGCGTATCCGGGTATTTCGGGATGGTATCGCATTAGGGGAATATCCCATGGCTTCTCTAAAAAGAGAAAAAGATGACGTTCGAAGTGTTCGAGAGGGATTGGAGTTTGGCGTTCGTCTAGCCGGATTTGATGATCTACATGTTGGAGATGAGTTAGAAGCTTTTCGTATCGAAGAAATCGCACGGACACTGTAGACCCGAACACAGCGATTAACCGTTCGATGTGCAAGGACCTCTGTTTCCCAGAAACACAGGTCCCGCAGCGGTATGAAGCAGGTATCTTCTTTTTAACATTTAGCCATCGGCGTTGGTTCTTACCACAAATTCCAGAGGAAGTGATCCAGAATAAGGCGTCCTCTGTTGGATTGAACCCGTGATTGTCAGTACACTAGAAATACAACTTTTAATCCGACAGTCACGTAGCCTGAAAGATAAACGACGGGTATTGAAAAGTATCACAACTCGAATACAAAACCGCTTCAATGTTTCCATTTCTGAAATTGACAAACAGGACTCTTTACGTGTTGCAGTCTTGGGTATTGCCTTCGTTTCGAATGAACGTCGGTTCGCAGATCGTATTTTTCAACAAATAATAACTTCTCTTCGGCAAACTCCCGGCGCTGAATTGAGCACTTTTGAAATCGACCTGTAAACCTTATTTCTGCACTTCGAACACCGTTTTCAAAACCTAGACTTCAACCCCACGCAATCCGTCTCATTCATTGCATACCATGACGCATTCCTTCCCAAACGAAAAGACGTAAACTAATGACGAGACGACGTATTCACAAAATTTCAGAAGCTGTCCGACAAGTAGTGAGTACAGCAATACTTACAGATCTCTGGGATCCCCGTGTAAAAAACATCACCGTTACAAAAGTCGGAATCAGTGGTGATATGCGACGTGCTACGATTCACATTTCTGTTATGGGATCCGACAAAGAACAAGAACTTTCTTTGCGTGGATTGAGACATTCCAAGGGTTTCTTACAATCCAAGATCGCAGAAAAACTCTCCTTACGTTACACTCCGGTCCTCTCGTTCGAACTTGACCAAGGAATCAAACGCAGTTTTGAAATGTCTCAGTTACTCGATCAAGTGGATGCCGAACGCCGTGGTGACCAGCGTTCCCTAGACACACCCCCATCAGCAGCCTCACCACCAGAAGATTCAACCCATGCATAACGTTGCCCCACGTCTTCATCTTTGAACGACCACTACTTGTAACACCGCTTTTTGATCTCAGGAAGGTATTTGCGAAAATGGCGGCACAAAATAGAGCCACACTGTTTAATAAATGCTTACGGACTCTCAAAAAGACCTATGAACCACAGGTGCCCTCGACCACCCGTTCGGTGTTCGAACAGGTGATTTTCGGAATCTGCCTTGAAAATGCTTCCCTTCAAACCGCTGAAGACAGTTACCTGAAACTTACAGAAGACTACCTGGACTGGAACGAACTACGAGTCAGCTCCCCACGTGAACTCGCAGAATCCTTCTCTAACCAAGAAGCACCTCTTGAAAAGGCCAGAACTCTAAAATCCATAATTCATGCCATTTTTGAAACAGAATATAATTTTGAACTCGAAACTCTAACACGAATGACTCAGACACAAGCTGTCAAAACACTGAACAGTTTTGATGGTATGCGGCCCTTTATTGCATCACACATTCTGCAAACCAGCCTTAAAGCTCACGTTATTCCTCTCGACGCAATCTCCATTCGGGCAGTAACCAGACTGGGGCTTGTGGACACCAATGCAGCAATCGACAAAATGAACGGTAACCTTAAACGCCTGGTTTCTAAAAACCAGGGCCCCATTTTCTGCAGTTTAATACGACAGTTAGCACTTGATGTCTGTGTTGCGGACACACCCGCTATTCGTAAATGTGCTTTGGCAGATATCTGCCCTACTGCAATCGAAATTGAAACTGAAAAAAAATCACCTCCGACAAAAAGCAAAAAGGGCACAGCTAAAAAGAAACCCAAACCCAAGGCCACGCGTAAACGCAAATAATCTGAAAACACAGGCGTGTCCCCTGTTCATACAGCCCTATGATCCCTATCTGCATTGACCGGTTTATCCCGTAAACCTATAATTCCCGCCCATCACACCGTTCTGGAACCTGCCTTTCTACCATCTCTGGCACAACCTCATTTCCCGTTCACACGCCACTGATCAGAACGATCACTACCGTTACTTACCTGTTAGAGGGAAGCTATTTTTGTCCTGCAGCGCTAGGAGGGCGCATTGGCGGAACGACGACTCTTGTGTAACCCACCAAACTACACACGTCATTTTGCATTTCTGCTGTGGCTATTCTGCCTGTTGTTAAACAGGTCAGATGGTTTACGCGCGACTGAAATCGCTGATTCAGCACAGCCGCTTCTTCCGGTTTCTGCCTCTCCCCTAACGGTCGGTCTAGCCGATCGAGATTCCAATACGCCGATTTCCGTGACTGCTGGATTAGGCCAGTACTGGAAGCAGCCTGACCACACCATCTACATCTTCCGACGTCACGTGTTGATTGAACAGGGCCGCACACAATTTCGAGCCGACGAAGCAATCGTTAAATTATACCAGGACAATAGCTCCTCGCTTTCCACACCCGTCAATTACCTTTCCATTTACCTTGAAGGGAACGTTGAAATAGAACGAACCGGCAATATCGTCCAGGACCAATCTATTGCCATACAGCTCCATACCACACAATTAGACATCCATACCGACTACCTGTACTCACAAATCGGAAACAATGATCCACTGGTTTTCCGTTCCGAGCAGCGCCTGCCCTCTCCGATGTATCAACCACCTCTTCCATTTGATTCATCACGTACTTTTCGACAACAGAACACTCCTTTCCAAACTGCCCAGTTCTCAAGTGAAACGGTTTCACCTGTTGAACCCACAGCTCCAGCCACCAATCGACGCCTGCGGGTTTTCCCTAGGAGCCGAGTCCCTTTTTCCGTGGAAGTATTCCGAAAGGACGGCTCTCCTCCAGAGCACACTGTCATTATTACACGGGGTGTGAATCTCATTATCGACGGCATTGATCAATTGGGAACTGTTGATGTCGAAACCGACCGCATGGTCCTTTGGACTCGCGCTCTCGAAGCACCAAGCACACAAGGAGAAACCACTCAATCGGGAAACACCCCACTAGAACTTTATCTGGAGGGCAATGTCATCATCCGACAAGGCAGTGGAAAATCACAACGTATCATCAAAGCAACAAAAATGTTTTATGACGTTGACGATCATCGAGCAGAAATCATTGACGGAGAAGTCAAAATATTTGACGAGAGAATAAATGGTCCCATCCGGCTACAGGCAAAGCGTTTCAGTCAACTAGCAAGTAATCGTTTCTACGCCCTGCAGGGATGGCTTTCGTCCAGCAAGATGGGAAAGCCCGGATTTCGCATACAAGCAAGTGATGTTTATCTTCACGGTAAGGATGAACCGCCAAACTCTCTTACAGAAGAACTCTTCCAACCGAATGATCTTTCACAGCAATCTTCTTCCAACTCAATTAGCCATATAACTTCTGTTAATAACTTTTTCTACCTTGAAGACCTTCCGATTTTCTACTGGCCCACGCTGTCAACGGGGCTCGATGAAACACAAACAGCACTGCAACGCGTCCGTGGAGGACAGGACAGAATATTCGGAACACAAATCTACACAGGATGGGATGCCTTTCGTTTATTTGACATCGAAAACCCTCCCGAAACATCAGAATGGACGGTCAATCTCGATTATCTTTCAAAACGAGGTCCTGCTGTCGGTACGGATTTCAACTATGAAGGAAACGCCCCTTTGTTAGGTCTTTCAGGGACCTACCGTGGTTTTTTCACAGGCTATTACTTGAATGACGGTGGTACTGACCGCCTGAGTCGAGACCGACGAGGACTCGTACCCGAAACGGAAAACCGTGGGCGTCTACTGTGGCGACATCGGCACGAACTCGAAAATGACCTGACCTTATTAGTAGAACTTGCTCTGATGAGCGATCGCAATTTTCTAGAACAGTTTTTCGAAAATGAATTTGACCAAGATAAGGATCAAGAATCACTCATTTACTTAAAACAACAACAAGAAAACTGGGCATGGAGCGCTCTGGTTCAAAAAAGGATGAACCCGTTTGTAACACAGACCAACTGGCTACCAAGACTGGATCACTACTTGCTAGGGCAGCCTCTAATGCTCAATTCTCTTACCTGGTTTACCCACAGCTACGGTGGATACGGTGCCTTACAACCAGCCAGTCGCCCGGACGACCCTCTCGAACGGACTGAATTCGTACGTCGTCCCTGGGAAACGGATACAAGTGCATTTCAGGTAGCTTCTCGACACGAACTGAACTACCCCTTTCAACTCGGGCCGATTCAGTTCGTCCCCTATGCTCTGGGAGAACTCGCGGGTTGGACCGAGGACCTGACCGGCGATCAATCGGGCCGTGCTTTTGGTACCGTTGGCATGCGAGGTAGTATGCCCTTTTGGAAAACCTACCCCTATGTTGAAAGCCATCTATGGAACCTGCATGGTCTTGCTCACAAAATTATTGTTGACTGGGATTATTCATTCTCAGAATCATCCTCCGCATTCAACAATTATGCTCTTTTCAACGAGCTTGATGATGACTCACAAGAACATTTCCGACGTCGCTTTACCATGAACACATTTGGTGGAACCGTACCCCTCATGTTTGATGAACGCTACTTTGCGTTACGCAGCGGAATACAGAATTCTGTCACAACTCCTTTTACGGAAATAGCAGACGACATGCAGGTGTTACGTGGCGGTATTCGTCAAAGGCTGCAAACGAAACGCGGGCCGCAAAACAATCGTCGCATCATCGACTGGATGACGCTCGATGTCGAATCGTCATGGTTTCCCGAAGACGAAAAACACAATTTTGGCGAATCCTTTGGACTGATTGGATACGACTACTCCTGGCACGTCGGTGACCGTACCAGCTTGTTATCTAGTGGTTTTTGGGACACCTTTGAAGAGGGTTCTAATTTTTGGTCTGTCGGAGCCTACTTAAACCGTCCGCCACGTGGCAACATTTACTTAGGATATGACATTCTATCGGGTCCTATTGAAAATCAATTCCTCACCTTTAGTTACAACTATACGATGAGCCCAAAATGGATTTCCTCTTTTGTAAATCAAGTTGATCTAAAACAGAATAACAATGTTGGCCAATCGATTTTCCTTACTCGAATCGGTGCTGATTTTCTTCTCTCGTTTGGTTTCAGGGTAGACTCCAACAAGGACAATGTCGGGGTTTCCCTGGGCATACAGCCTCGTATTGCCCCCGACATTCAACTGGGTAAAGTACGCGGCGCCCATATCCCCCCCAGTACGGTTGCCCCTTTCGAGTAAACTTTCGTCCGTTTGATCCTTCATACATGTCGCAGCCCTTGCTGCTCGTAAACACCGTGGACAAACCGTTCCCTGACAAGCCTTGGTCGCCCTATCACTGGAGCAGGAAGTTTGTCTCCAGTTTTGAAGGAATTCTTTACAGTTTTCGTCACCATTCCAGTTTTTATGTACACATTCCGATCACGATTTCAGTGATCCTGATCGCTATATTCCTCGAAGTGGCACTCTGGGAATGGATCACGATCATCCTGTGTATCGGTATGGTACTGATAGCAGAACTCTTCAATACTGCTCTGGAAACACTCGCTCGCGCCATTACCGAACAAAGGAACGATCACATTCGAATCGCGCTTAACATTGCAGCCGGTGCTGTCTTGCTTGCTTCGTTAACCGCAACATTGAGCGCCAGCCTTATCATTGCACGCCACTTGCTATTTTGAATAATTGGAACAACAGGCATGTATTACAGATCCGTCTAGGAAATAGTCCAACACAACACCTCCATCCTTTACTGGCTTCCATTCATCCCTACTCCGGCTGTTATCGAAATGTTTTCTTAAAACAAACCGCTCCATATTTCAGTAATAATCGACTTCCTCTGTAAACATTATTTTCAAACGGTAACAAGTTTTCAATTGATTCAGGATTCGAACCATGACCACTGCCTCCTTACTGAACAAACTCCGCTCTATCAGCATGGAGGCTGCATGGGCTGTACTCTATGAACGTGGATTTCAAAATTGCTTTATTTCCGGACTGGAGGTTCTTCAGCCTAAACGAATCATGGTAGGCCGTGCTCGCACCATGCGTTATGTCCCTTTTCGACCAGATCTTGCCAGTGAACTGGAACCAGAAGGTCCGCAACTTCATAAAGAGGTCGTCGAACAATCCAAGCAGGATGACATTCTCGTGGTTGATAGTTTTGGATGCCGCACTGCCGGATTCGCGGGCGACATTATCCTTACCAGGTTTGTAAAACGGGGTGGATCTGGTGTCATCGTTGACGGAAGTGTTCGTGACCTGAGCTTTCTGAAACAGATTCAGCTTCCGGTTTACACTCGTGCAACGCATGCAGCCTATAGTTTGAATCAGATCATAGCTCTCGAAGAGAATATTCCTGTCCAGATTGACGGAGTGTGTGTCTTACCTGGTGATTACCTTTTCGGGGACGGAGAAGGTGTACTGGTCATCCCGCAGAACATAATCACCGATATCCTTGAAGAAGCCAGTGACATCGACAGGAAAGAACGATTTATCCGATCTAAACTGGAATCGGGTGCCTCTCTTCAGGAGGCGTATCCACTAAATGAGAAACTGCTAACGGAATTTGAGTTGTGGAAACGAACACGTGACTCTTAACTACAATCAACTGCCGTTTATTGAATATAATCCCTGCTAAATTATTATCTTCTTTTCACACATCGAATGCTCTCTATGGTTTTTCGAGACCGTAATACCCTAAAACTTCACATACCCTTTGGTGTGTCCATTGTTGGAGTTGCTCTATGCTACCGATTGCAGAACCTGCAGAGATAGGACTTTGTTCCGACCAACTCGAAAGAGCTTATCGGATGCTTGCACAATGGGCTGATGAAAACAAAGTACCAGGATCGGCGTTGGCAGTAGGTCGGCACGGCCACCTCGTCCCCATACAATTTTTTGGGAAACTCAAACCGACATCCATATCACCCGCCATGCCTGACAATGCCATTTTTCTCATTGCATCGATTACCAAGCCTGTCACTTGTACCGGCATTATGATTCTCGTCGAACGCGGCGAACTCTTATTAAGTGATCGAGTGACACATTTTATTCCAGAATTTGGAAAAAACGGAAAAAATAGCGTGAAAATACGTCATCTCATGACGCATACATCGGGACTCCCGGACATGCTTCCGGAGAACCAGGAACTACGCAAGGATCATCAGCCGCTCTCCGAATTCACAAAGCGAATATGTAACCTGGAACTCGACTTTCCACCAGGGCAAGCAGTCCAATACCAGAGTACGGGTATGGCCGTTCTTTCCGAAGTAATCAAACGAATCACACAACAACAGTTGGGTGATTTCCTTCAAAAGGAACTTTTTCATCCACTCAACATGAGAGATACCGCTCTGGGTGTACCTCCCTCATGGTACGACGCTCCCCGGAATAAGACAAAACGCATTGCGCACATCCGCACTGGTGACGATGAAAAGAACACCGACTGGCACTGGAATTCCAACTATTGGTGGCAATTTGGAGCGCCATGGGGCGGATTAATGACAACACCGGCTGATCTGGCCATCTTCTTTCAAATGATGCTGAACAAGGGCAGCTATCAAAACACGCGCCTCCTCAGCCCAGCAACTGTCCATGCCATGACCCACAATCAGTTACAAGGAATGCCTGACATTCAGAAATTGTCGCACAAAAGCCAGCCTTGGGGACTGGGATGGAGGCTTCACTGGCCCGCACACTCAGCAAATTTTGGCGATTTACTTTCTGAATCAACTTTCGGTCACTGGGGCGCCACGGGAACCGTTGGATGGGTCGATCCGGAACACTCCAGTTTTATGATCCTGTTCACCACGGAACCTCAAGAACCTCATGGCCGCTATCTTTCACTGATTTCTAACATTGTGGCAAGTGCACGCATGTAAAATATGCCATCTAGCTCATTAATGCACTTGTTTAGGATTCCCGTTGCAAATCATTCGTTCATACGAATAATGACAGTCAGTGAAATATTTTCTTTTTCTGCTCTTATGAACGTCACAACTGAGGTCCCCATGAGCACTCCAACTTCCGCACCCGTAAAAACATTTCAAAACACCGGACATCCGCTCTTTGCGACCTATCCCCATCAGATAGCAGAGCTTTCTGAAAATCTGGTCCGTTTTGGCCGTAAAGAATTAGATCTGGCCCTCGTTGAAATGCCCGGACTCGCCGCCTTAAGAGCCGAGTACGAAGGGAAGCAACCGCTCAAAGGTGCCAAAATCAGCGGATCCCTTCATATGACCATTCAAACTGGTGTGCTTATTGAGACACTCATTGAGTTAGGTGCTGAAGTAAGGTGGGCATCGTGCAACATCTACTCCACCCAGGATCATGCAGCTGCTGCAGTTGTTGCCGGACCCGAAGGAACTAACATCCAACCTCTGGGAGCACCGGTATTCGCATGGAAAGGGGAGACACTGGAAGAGTATTGGTGGTGTACCTTTCAAGCTTTGTGTTGGCCAGAACAAAAGGGACCAAATCTCATTCTCGATGATGGCGGCGATGCCACTCTCATGATTCATACAGGCGTGGAACTCGAGAAGCAAGGCGTTCTTCCAGATCCAGCCAGCACCGATGAACCAGAATTAAGATGTATTCTTCAAGTCCTTCGCGAAGTCCGCGAAGCC
>CAXEIY010000011.1:0-19319 GCA_963996245.1 uncultured Planctomycetia bacterium
GAATCTTGCGCTTGGTACGAGCGGCAACCTCATCTTCATGGGTCACCATGATTATGGTCTTCCCCGCTTCGTTGAGCTCCTGGAGCAAACCCAAAATTTCCTCGGTTGTGGCAGTATCTAGGTTTCCTGTAGGCTCGTCGGCAAGAAGAAAAAACGGGTCATTGATAAGTGAACGGGCAATGGCAACACGCTGTTGCTGACCACCAGAAAGCTGTGTGGGGCGATGATCCAGACGGTCGGACAGTCCCACCATTTCTGCCAGCTCTTCACAACGGGCTTTAGCATCGCTTGGCCGTTTCGGCTGATAATAAAGTGGAACTTCAATGTTTTCCAGTACCGTCAACTGAGGTATGAGATTGTAGGACTGGAAGATAAACCCTATCGAAGTACTGCGTATTTGGGAAAGCTGGTCGTCACTCATCTTGGAAACATCCTGTCCACCCAGAACATATCGACCTTCTGTTGGACGATCCAGACAACCCAGCAAATTCAACAGCGTTGACTTTCCCGAACCTGAGGCGCCCATTATCGAAGCATACGACCCCTCCGGGAAATCGAGTGTTACGTCTCTCAAGGCACGGACGACGACATCCGAACCAAGAAAGTACGTTTTCGTTAAACCTTGTACTTCTACAGCACTACTATTTGTGGCAGCCAATTTGTTTTCCCGTTCATTAATTTACAACATCCACATTCAAAAAATCACACATAGAAGAAGCGTGGTTTCACGGAACATGTCTCTTACCACTTCTTCCGGCTACCCAGCCTTCCCTTTCTAAGGTGTTCCTCCCTGTTGATTTTTTTGCTGCTGTTCTTTATACGCACGTACAGCAGCTGCATTTTCGGATCGACTGATATAGCCGTCTTTGTTTTTGTCCATGGCATCAAAGTATTCCAGCACTTGATCCGGAGCTTCATCCTTGCTGACTTTGCCGTCTCCATCCTTGTCATTATCCATGAAACTCGGTTCCTTCTTCTTTTCCTTTGTCTCTTCTTCCGTCCCGGCTGATGAATTGGCCGAGTCCACTTCATCATCCGTGAACGCCGATTCTTCCTCTGTTTCTCCAGCAACAGACGCTTCATCCAAATTCAGTGCATCTTCGGGTGATTGGATAACCCGATCACCTTCTTTGAGACCGCTCAGAATCTGAATATGTACATCATTGCTACGACCTAATGTTACCAGCCTTTTCTCCGGATTCGGGTTACCAGGTTGGATAACGTAACATTCACTATTATCGCCAACAGTACGCACACAATTCACCGGAACCTTGACGACATCGACCATCTTCTCGACAAGGATCGTAGTTTCCGCGGTCATACCTGGTTTGAGACCTTCAATCGGTTCATCTATCTTGATATTAACGGGATAGTTCCTCTTGTCACGATCGTACCAGGGTCCCTGTTCCGGTGTCGTTGCGACGGTTGTCACGACTCCGGTCAAAACCTGATCAGCGAAAGCATCGATGCGAATCCGTGCAGGCTGCCCTGCCTTGATCCAATCGATCTTAGACTCGTGAACCAACATACGTACCTGCATGTTCTCAAGATCAGGAAGGATGATAAGCTTCTGTCGCTCACGTACCGAGGTCCCTTCTTGAATGTCGTCCTCCTGCCTTCCCCAGCTTCGGGCCGGCTTGTAGTAGACAACCATGCCTTCTGCCTTCGCGATAATCTTACAATTGCCCAACTGGGTTACGACTTTGTCCAGGCGCTCCTTTTCCTGTTCGACCTTGGTCTTTTCAGCCCGCATTGCAGCGCGCTTCGATTCCAGCTCACCTTTCAACTGCGTAAGGGTCCGGTCTTTGGTCACATCCAGATAGACACTCAAAGCTAGCTGGGCACTTTCAAGGTTCAGCGTAGCGCTCGTTACGGCAAACCTCGCAGCCTCCAGCGCCTCACTGGTTTCAAAACCCTTCCGGTAAAGCATTTCGGAATGTTTGACTAATTCCTGGGCGCGTTTCAGATTTTCCTCTTCCACAGTAACCAGCGACTGATTGGTTTTTTCTTCCTGAATGAAAATACCTTCTTCATGCTCCTTGATCGTTTTCTCTGAGGTTTCTTTTTCCGCCTTGGCTAGTTCATAGGTTGATAACGCATTCTCATATGCGATACGCTGAGTTTTTTCCATATCCTCAAGATTCGAAGAATCCAGCTCGACAAGCAACTCTCCTTCCTTGACCTGAGTCCCTTCTTCGATAATCCATAGAATAGTGGTCCCTCCTGAGGTACCTCCACCCACACGTCCTTCAACCTCACAGCGATGCTCTACATTTGACGCTGATTCGAGATTTCCCCGATCGGTAACTTCAACAGCAAGATCTCCTCGCTCAACGATTGAACTGAGATGGCTTGTGTCTGCCGTCTCGCCGGACGAACTTGCACTACCACCAAATAACAAAAAAGCGCCCACTGCCAGCGCCACCATCACAATCAGAATCACTTTTACATTCCCTTTTCGAGAACGCGGTGAATGCAATTTTCGCATCTCATCTTTCTCCTTGACCGTGTGTTTTGGCAGCACCCTTAGTTAGCCGTGCATAATTGGCAGAAAAAGCCCTTCCTCGCCATCTAGTTAAAGCATATTGGGAACACAAAAGGCGAGACCTTTTGATAATACGCCTCGTATCCCCTGTTTTACTTATTTCCAGCAAACCCTCTCAGCTAAATATAAGATATCAGCATCGACCACCCTGTAGCAACAATCAGTTGGTATGAAACGACATAAATGTTGGAAACCTGAATAGAAACCAAGGAATTACAAGTATTCCAATCAGCATAATGCGTAATTCGGGATAAATCGAGCAAACCGCGTGGATCCCGTACCCTATTAAATTTCATGAATAATACTGTAAATCCATGCAATATAATACTTTAGTGTTGTTCCCAAGAAGCTACTCGCTACGCAGCATTAGAACGGTAAAACAACAATCCGAACCAAGAACCCTCCCGTATGGTATGTTGGTCGACCAAAACAAACACAAAATCTTTTACTGTCATCTGATAAAATCGCGGGAAAGAACATTAGGCTACCTGAAAACTCTGTTTTGTCAGAGACAAGCCTGCACCCGATGCAACGCCATGTCTCCGGAGCACAATTATCGATTCGCCGTTGAAACATCCTGATGCAACTACCGAACACGACATCGTGCAAATGGCGGTCTCCCAGGGACTGATCACAACGGAAGAATTACGCCAAGCACAGCAACTTCACGATCGACAACTGCGTCGCGGTGAATTCCGGCCGGTTTCAGATATCCTGATCGAACTGAAGTCGTTAACACCTCGACAATTCACACGCCTTTCAGACCAGCTCGTCCATACATCCCGTATCGGACCAATCCCTGGTTATCAACTTATCGGTGAAATTGGCAAGGGAGCGATGGGTGTTGTACACAAAGCACTCCAACAAAGCGTCGATCGTGTTGTAGCTGTTAAAATTCTCTCACGACACCTGTCCCGCAACAAAGATTACATTAATATTCTTGACCGGGAAGCGAAACTGGGAGCTCGATTATGCTGTGAACATATTCCCTCGATCATAGAACGAGGAGAGATCCACGGACAGCATTTCCTGGTCATGGAATACGTAGAGGGAATCGCGGTGTCAGATCGTCTGAAAAGCGGAATGGCTCTTTCAGAAGCAGAAACACTTGGTATTGCGGTCGCACTCACTCGAGCATTGGCACATCTACATCTCGAGCAGATCGTACACCGGGATGTTAAACCTGCTAATGTCGTCATTACTGAAACGGAAAATATCAAACTCATGGATCTGGGACTTGCAAGGCACACACAGGAGTGGCGGCGAATCGAAGCTGAAACCGGTACCGCCATCGGGACACCCTATTACATTTCACCCGAACAGATTCGAGGCGTTCGGGACCTGGACTACCGGAGTGACCTCTACAGCCTGGGAGCTTCCCTGTATCACATGATTACGGGATCCCCACCTTTCATGGATGGTCCTTCTGTCAAGATTCTCAATGCCCATCTCAACGACAATCCCACTCCTCCACAGGATCTGAATCAGACCATTAGTCCTGCATTCAACCAAATTATCCTTCAATTACTGGCTAAGGACCCTACACAGAGATACAACAATACACGTACTCTTCAGGTGGACCTTGACGGATTACAGAAACGCGTTTCCACACAGTAAAACGATTCTGTTTCAGAGTGATCCAAAAGAAACACCAGAGCCGGAGATACTACTTTCCACGGTGCTATCTCTATTCCTTACTCTTGTAAGAACCGGCCTCTCCCTTTTTGCACAACTGCGACGGAAACGGAACTCTCATTCGTCAGCTGGGAAGTACCGTTACAAGGGAACCCTGCCATAGGTCATGGGTTGTGTCACTTCACGCCTTTTTTATCGAGGTGCCAAAATAGCAATCACTCGACGTCCTTCCTTTACCGGTTCCCGCTCGATTTTTGCAATTTCTTCCAGCTGTTGAATCATAGTCTTCACCAGCTCCAGACCTCGATCAACGTGAGCAAGCTCCCGGCCGCGAAACTGCATGCTTATAATTACCTTGTCCTTATTTCCGAGAAACTGACGTGCCCGGTTCAGCTTCACCTCGACATCATGGGAATCCGTTCTCGGACGAACACGAATTTCTTTGAGTTGTGTTTGATGTTGTTTGGAACTTTTGTTTTGTTTCTTTTTCTGTTCGTACTTGAATTTCCCAAAATCCATAACACGACAAACAGGAGGCACCCCATTGGGAGCCACTTCAACAAGATCAAGATCAAGATCTTGTGCCATTTTCAAAGCTTCTTCTGTAGGGATGATCCCGAGTTGCTCGCCTTCAGCGCTAATAACACGGACTGGTGATATCCGAATTTGGTCGTTGATACGTTGGGCTCGCTCGATGGGTTGGTACCTCCTTGGAATTGAGTAAAGTGTTCTGAAAAGCACTTCCTTCTACTGCGATTCTACAGCCATTGTCCGACGAACAACATCTTAGAATGCATTATTAGCATCGCCGCATCTCAGCGTCAAACCATTCTCTGGGAAACTTCCAAATGCAACTACACAGGACGAGAATCGAAGGTTTGCCATGAAACCCCATATGCCCCCTTCTTGCATCTCAACCTACGGCTATATAGAGTATCTCGCGTCGGATACGCCTAATCCATCGGACAGGGACTGGCAAAACCCATCCTACTTTCATTTAAGCTTTTGGCGAACACGAATTTTCTGCTTTATATATGATGGTCGGATCACTTTTCCTATGGGAATCGATTTCATGAAAATGACACTACCTGGTCCTCTCTACCATTGCACGGTTCTTTGCTGTCTGCTGACATTATTTCAGTTTTGCAGCCATGGTTATGGCCAGCTTACCCCACAAGAGTCTTTAGAAAGCCTGAAAACAGCGCCCGGATTGGAAGCTTCACTTTTCGCCTCTGAGCCACTGGTGAACAATCCTACTGCAATGGACATTGACCCTCTGGGAAGAATCTGGGTAACCGAAGGTGTTAATTACAGACACCAGTTAAGAGGAAACACTCAGGGACAGATCAGTGACCCACTCGCGGACCGAGTCAAGGTACTCGAAGACACAACCGGGGACGGGCGTGCCGATCGTGTAGTCGTCTTTGCCGACAAGCTTCTAGTACCAATGGGAATTGCGGTCAGCGGATATGTTCGCCCGGGTGATGGTGGCAAGGTATTTGTCGGTGCGTCGCCCAATCTCTGGGTTTATGAGGATGCCGATGGCGATCTTGTTCCAGAAAAAAAGACACTCCTGCTTACCGGTTTTCATGGGCGTGATCATGATCACGGGCTACATGGGCTCGCTCTCGGGCCTGATCAGCGACTATACATGACTGTTGGTGATGAAGGCATGGATGTAACCGGCCCCGACGGAAAACATGTCCAATCTTTCGCCGGTGCCATGTTACGCTGTGACCTCGATGGTCAAAATCTGACCTTGCTGGCAGACAATTTCCGTAATCCATATGAATTGACCGTGAACTCTTTCGGTGAAATATTTTGCTCGGACAATGATATTGATGGACAACGGGGTGTTCGAATTTGCTGGATTCTGGAAGGTGGCAACTACGGCTGGAAAGGTCCGCCCTCTCCCAGTGGAGACCACTGGCGAGAAGACCTTCCGGGCTATGTACACAAGATTCTTGGCACAGGAAATGGTTCACCCTGCGGTATCCTGTGCTATGAAGGAACTCTGTTTGGAGAATCCCTGATCGGGACACTGATCCATGCCGACTCCGGACCCGGTGTTGTTCGCGCTTACCCACTTCTCCCCAAGGGTGCCGGATACCGCGCACAGTCGAATGTCTTGATTTCCAGTAGTGACAGCTGGTTTCGTCCAGTCGATGTTTGCACGCACCCCGATGGTTCCATCCTGATTGCCGACTGGTACGACGCAGGGGTCGGAGGGCATCGATACAGCGATAATAACACCGGGCGGATCTACCGATTAAAACCTTCAGATAAACCGTTGATTATACCGGATTACGATCACGAATCTGTTTCCGGGCTGCTCACAGCACTTGCTTCTCCTAACATCGCCACTCGATTTGAAGCCACTCGCTCCCTTTCAAAACAAAGCCCGGAAATCCAGAAGGAACTAATTCAGCAGACTTCGTCGACGGGCCAGAAACATTCGTTGCTACTTCGTGCCCGTGTCGGATGGCTCCCGCATGTGAAGTCCCATCTTCTCACGGACCAGTTACCACAACTTCGAGCACAAGCCATACGTTCGCTTCGCTGGTCTAATCAGGTGCCCCTTCTGGAGCGGATGCTGGACCGTTCTGTATTAGACCGGGAAAGCAATCCCCAAGTAATCCGTGAACTGCTGCTATGCCATAATCTGAGTGATGCTCAGAAAAGTCGGTGGATCGATCGTGCTATTGATCTATGGAACGGTACGGAGTCTTTTTCTCTGGCCAGTATGGCACTCGCGTTCCAACACCTATCTCGGCCTCGGTTAAAACAATTCTTTAACCGTCCCGTGAATCCTCACCGTGCGATGAGACTGGTCAAAATTGCACGCGAATTAAAACTACCTGATACCATTCCGTTTCTTAAAGAAAGCTATTCCCAGAACATTCCTGAAATATCAAAACTCGATATTCTAGAAGCACTTTCTCACATCGATCACCCGGACGCAGGTCGCTTTTCCATTTCCATTCTCACTGAAGAAGCCGACTCCAACGTACGTCAACTTGCTTTAAATTATCTTAGTCGCCGACTGAATAACGTATGGAAATCTTTGACCAAGGACCCGGCTCTGAAACCTGCACTGACTCGAGCCCTGACAGAACCCGCACTGGCTGCTGATGCGGTTGAAGCTATTACCGAATCGCGCCTCCGGTCTTTCGGTCCGGAACTGGAAACCCTCTTAATCGATACGAGCCAACCCCTATCTTTGCGAGTACTTTCAGCAACTGCTCTGGGGACTTTGAATCATTCCGTATCCTTAAAAGCGCTAATGGAACAGGTTGTGTCTGCCAAAATCCCATCGCCAGCTGACAGCGATCTCCCGTTGGATGACAATGATCAACTGGTAATCGCCTCACTTCGTTCCATCGGATTGTTCGGAACACAGTCTGCACAGGATACATTGGAACGTCTTCTGTCCAGCGAAGAATATCCCGCTTCGATACGCAATGAAGCAACTCGTTTACTGGGACGTACCCTATCCGGTGTTGTCACGCTTCTTGATCTAGCCGACTCCAGATCACTTCCGGCAACCGTCAAAGGAACCGCTACGGAAATGGCCCACCGTGTAAAAGACCAACAGATTCTGAGTCGGGCACAGACCCTCCTTCCAAAACCGACATCTCAATCCGGACAAGCTTTACCAGATATCGATGAACTGGCGAAAAGATCTGGAAACTCTGATTCAGGCAGAGACGTATTTGAGAGAAATGAGAAAGAGTCCACTCTTTGTGCGCGTTGTCATCGCGTTGCTGGTTTTGGTCAATGGATTGGGCCTGATTTATCAGAAATCGGAAACAAACTATCTGTCGAAGCGATTTTGGATGCCATTTTGAATCCGAGTGCCGGAATTTCACATGCCTATCGCAGCTTCCAGATCACGACAAAACAAGGCCTCAGTTATATCGGGCTGGTAGTGGAAGAAACACCTTCTCAACTGATATTAAAAACATCCGAAGGACAGCGAGTCACTTTGCCGGTAGAAGAAATTGACGAAAGAATCTCCCAACCCGTGTCCCTGATGCCAGAAAACCTAGCTGCTACGCTAAGTGAGCAGAACCTGGTTGATCTTGTCGTCTATCTACAGTCACTCACCAAGCCCACCTTCACAGTGACCAACTGGCATGTCCTGGGTCCGCTGTCCGACACGTTTTCTCTTTCCGCCACTAACCCCATTGACCTGAATGCACGACACGTTGGCAAAAACAAACAGCCTCTGCAGTGGCAGACCATCTATTCTGATCTCGAAGGCAAAATTGATCTTTTAAAGCCATCTCTCGGTATGATACCGGCAACGGTCTACCTGCATACCACGCTACAATCACCCAAACCACAATCCGCTCGCCTATTGCTTGATGCCACACCGCAGTCGAAAGGCTGGATCAACGGTAACCTGATATCCTGGTCTGAGACAAAAGAAAAGAGCCCTTTTAGCGAAGCAGCGTTAACCTTACAGGCTGGGGCGAACGAACTGGTAATAAAAGTCCAGCCCTCTAAGGAACATTTTACCGTCGTGGCGACCCTGGTAAGCCCCGAACCGATTAACCACCCGTGAGATGATAAACCTGGCTGAACTTCACATCCTCCGTCTGAAAATGGAATCGATTGCAACCTTTAACAATGGGAGTGGCGTGTTATGTTACGTTTGATATCACTCAGCATACTGCTTGTTCTAGCTACCCTGTCCACCCGTGTCTTATCGGTACCTTCAACAACCAGCGATGACTTTGTCTCTTTATTTGACGGAAAATCGCTTAAAGGATGGCATGGAGACAAGCGTCTCTGGAAAGTGCAAGACGGTGTCATCGTCGGAACGAGTGACGGAAGTCTCAAAAGTAACACGTTCCTGATTTCTGACCACAGCTATGAGAATTTTGTATTAAAAATCAGTTTCCAACTGGAAGGTAATAACAGCGGTGTTCAGTTTCGATCCAGTGAACTGGATGATTACGGGGTCCGTGGCTATCAAGCTGACATAGCACCTGGTTACTGGGGTTTGCTTTATGAAGAAAAAGGAAGAGGCATCCTTCAAAAGCCCCAAACAGCAGTCCTGCGTCAAGCTCTTGTTAAGCCGGAAGGATGGAATGATTATGTGATTACTGCTCGTGGCAATCACATTGAAATGCAACTTAATGGCACCACAGTAGTGCGTTATGAAGAAAAACAATCAGACATTTCCAGTAAAGGTATTCTCGCGCTGCAACTACACACCGGTGATGCGATGAAAGCAAGATTCAAGAATATAAAGATTAAAAAACTCGACTGAACGAAAACGACTATGGATTTGGGTAAACGCTGAGATGCGGACAGAAGAAGAACGACACAGCGTCAACTATCACACCGCATTACAAGCCTCTTAATCGGGAGCCTGAAACAACGGATGAACACACAACAGTTGATCCTGGGAGAACTGACCTGCACGGTTCTTGACGATCTCCCGGCAGATGCACGACCGCAGCTTGCCGTCGTGCTTTGTCACGGTTACGGAGCACCTGGAACCGATCTTGTCCCGATCGGAGAAGCCATATTCCGTTCGCACCCTCATTTGCGTAGCAAGGTTCGTTTCTTATTTCCTGTCGCACCATTCTCGCTCGAGGAACTCGGCATGATCGACGGCCGAGCATGGTGGCATCTGGATATTATGACCCTTTCGCAAGCCATTGCCCGAGGCGATCTGCCTGAAGGGTCAAACGAACTGCTTCAGGGAATGAATTTCGCCCGGGAGCAATTGCAGGGATTGATTGACGATGTAGAGCGGAAAATGGGGCTTTCCTTTCAGCAGTTGGTACTGGGAGGATTTTCCCAGGGAGCTGTCATTTGCACCGAGTTGACGTTTCATGCACAGGAATTACCTGCTGCGCTGGCTATCTTTTCAGGAACTCTGGTGAATGAAACAATCTGGAAACAACGCTCAGAGGGAAAACCAGGATTACGCGTTTTACAAAGTCATGGGACACAGGATACTGTGCTACCTTTTTCGATCGCGGAAAGACTGTATCATTTATTAAAAACCAGTTCAGCCAATATTGAATTTGTCCCCTTTACAGGGGAACATACCATTCCCCCGGAGGCCTTTACCCGATTCGTCTCACTACTGAATGACCTGTGCCGAGATCCTGACTGATTCCTGTCCATCTTTCTCTTCGGCACGTACGACCAATTAGCCGCTGGAACGCTCTCTCTGAGATCCTTTCATGACCCAACCACTGGTCTTACTCAACGTTGTCGGTCTGACCTATGACATGATAGGGGAACGTACCCCTCATTTAAAAAAGCTCGCTGACCAGGGATTTGCACGTCCCCTGGGAACCGTTCTTCCAGCGGTGACCTGTTCAGCGCAGTCTACTCTGCTTACAGGAACTTTGCCCAACGAACATGGAATTGTGGGAAATGGCTGGTACGACCGTGATCTTGCAGAAGTCCTTTTCTGGAAGCAGTCCAATCGTCTGGTGTCGGGTGAACGTGTCTATCAAACAGCCCGAAAGAAAGATCCCCGCTACACAACCGCAAAGCTTTTCTGGTGGTACAATATGTATGCACCCGTCGAGTGGTCCGTCACACCAAGGCCCAGTTACCCGGCTGACGGTCGAAAAGTATTCGATTCGTACAGTTTTCCTCCGGAATTGAAAGATCGCCTTCAAAACGAGCTTGGCGTCTTTCCTCTTCTGCGATTCTGGGGGCCCGGGGCGGACATTACCAGTTCTCGCTGGATAGCCGATGCCGCCATTCGCACCCTACAATGGTATCGCCCGTCCCTGACGATGGTCTACCTTCCTCATCTTGACTATAACCTCCAAAGACTGGGTCCAAACGACCCTGCCATTGATCAAGACCTGCAATCCGTAGATGCTGAAGCAGGAAGGATCATTGATGCCGCAGAAGACACAGGTGCCTTGGTTGTTGTTGTTTCGGAATACGCCATCACGCCGGTTTCCCGTCCTGTACACATAAACCGGGTTCTGCGCAACCAGGGACTACTGTCTGTCCGACGGGAACCGACCGGTTGGGAAACGCTCGATATGGGTGCCTCACGCGCCTTTGCCGTATCCGATCACCAGGTTGCCCATGTTTATATTCGTGACCAGAATGATATCGCTTTGGTCTCACGAATTCTCAAACAGACGCCTGGGATTGAAGATGTGCTCAGTGAATCGGACAAAACCCATCAGGGTCTCCACCACGAACGCAGTGGTGAACTGATTGCCATCAGCGAACCAGATAGCTGGTTTACGTACTATTTCTGGGTCGATGACGCTCTGGCTCCCGACTATGCACGTACGGTCGACATACACCGGAAACCGGGATATGACCCTGTCGAGTTGCTCTACAATCCATCACTACGATTTCCCATGCTGCGTATGGCACAACGGTTGGCGCGCAAAAAACTGGGGTTCCGTTATTACATGGATATCATCGGGCTGGATGGATCACAGGTCAAAGGCAGTCATGGACGGCTTCCACGCAGCGGTCACGAAAGCTGTGAAGGCCCCGTTTTTATCGCATCCTCGAAGCGTCTTCTCGATCAGACTCCAGACTTGCCGAAGACGATTCCAATGACTTCCGTGAAGGAGCTGATTCTGAAGATGCAATTCGGCTAGCTGACTCCTCTGACCGACTCGGACTGTCGTTTTGAGTTGCAGCACCCCTGAAACCTTTGGAAGCATCGGATGCCATGCGAGATACTGGACCACCGGAGCGTTTCTCATTCCTCAGTACGTAACGGCTTCCTCCCGAGTTGCCATTTTCACCCCCTCCTCCGGACCGCAACAGGGCCACACGGGAAGCGATTTCCGGACGATAAGGTCCAGAAGCCATCGATCGCTCGTAAAGCGCAAGCGCCCGGCCTGTATCTCCTGATTTTTCACGTAGAGAAGCTAGCCTTGCCAAGGACTCCGGATCACTTGGTTTTATCTCCAGTGCAAACTGCAATTGCTGTTCCGCAGATTCAAGATCCCCCAACTCCTCGTAAAGCCAGGCTAATTCAACTGAAGCAGTGGTCGACCAGGGTGTATCCTCGACCCATCCTTCCATAAGTGAAATAGCATCGTCACGCCGATCGTCTTCGAGAAGCAACACTGTGAGTGCATGATAGCTGCGACGATGATCGGGATTCTGATCCAAAGCCCGATTATAATAGTGTTCCGCCTGCTCATAATCACCATCACGATGTAATGCGCTGGCAAGATTATACTGTATGTCAGGATTTCCCGGTGTATAAGAAAGCGCTTCTTCAAAATTCAATTGCGCCGCCGGGTAAAAACCTTCTTTGAAAAGCTGAACACCTGCCGAGTTGGTTTCACGGGACATAAACTGGCTACAACCAGATACACCAATAATCCATACAAACAGGCTGATTCTTGTAACGATACGACTGGAGACAACCACGGGAGCAACCCTCCTTTGTTGCCCGAGACACAACGTGAACCTCTATTCCTTCGAAACACCAAACAACTAGCGGAACAGAAGAACCGTCAATTACGTAACAGAAAGGAGCCGAAGAATACCGATCCTTAGAAAACGGGGCAAGACCAATCATGTCCTCCAGCTACACGAGACAAGATACCAACCCTTTTCAAGGTTTTTGGAATCAGTCATATGTGATTCATCGAAGGAACAATGCATCCCCCATACGAAACGGTATTCTTTTTAACACAATAGATCTCGAAGCGGTTCTGTCGACTGATTGACACTGTAGATAACATGCGATAATTTGAAGTAGGTTTCTGACAACCACATGTGAGCCGTTGTCCAGTACCTGGAAGGTATAAACCTTGAGTACTGGATGGCCCTTGTGTTCCTCAACACCCTAGATCCGGTTACATGGGAAAAGCGAGTTCATTTCGTGGTTTTCTGGCAACACTCCCACTTCAAACATCGACCTTTGCTTCGCCCTTTGTGGTGGACCCTTGCCATGTCGCTGCTTGCCACATTTTCCGTCTCAACGGGTGTCAGTCAGGAGGCGGAAAAAAGTGGGAAGCTGATCACGTTGGAAGGACCCTTGACAGCGGCTGAGGTGGTCCGAATTCAACGCGCCGTCCGACTCATTTTGGATGATCATCTGACGAACGGAAAACGGCCGGTCCTTATCTTTGAAATTCGTCCCGGTGCCAGCCAGTATGAAGAGTGTCGCAAGTTAGTTCACTTTATTAGAAATACTGCGCGACCCGGTGCTGAAAATACGATCGCCTATGTTCCCGAACCACTCACGGGCCACAAAATCATGATTGCTCTGGCATGCCAGGAACTGGTGATGCACACGGATGCCAGCATCGGCAACATCACCGGTAACAATGTACCTAAACCCGATTCTGACCAGCGGATTCTTTATCGTGACCTAGCCCGCGATCGTAATTGGCCAGAAGCGCTAGTGCTGGGCATGCTTGATCCAGATCTTGAAATCTATCGAACCGAAACCCCGGATGGTTCTAGATTCAGTCTCCCTGATGACAAAGCAATCGCAACGGGACCAAGAGCGATCTATAAACCGCGTGGTGAACCTTTAATATTAAAATCCAGGCAATGTCGCACTCTGTCTCTGGCCAAGTTAATTGTACCCAGCCGCGCTGAAATAGCCGCGCACTACCAACTCCCTCGACAGGCAACACTGGATGACCCGACTCTCGGAGTTACCCCTGAAGCCGTCGTCATTCACGTTGACGGTGTCCTTGATCCCATCATGAGGGGCGTGCTTTTTCGATCCATCGACCGCGCTTTAAGTCTGGATAAGAACCTGATTATTTTTCGGATCGATAGCCCGGGTGGACTTGTAGACGCCAGCTTCGATATCGCTAACCGTATCAAGGACCTCCGTGAAATACGCACTATTGCCTATGTTCCAAAGGGAACCGAAGCACTCAGCGGGGCCGCGTTTGTAGCATTGGGATGTGATGAAATATACATGGACCCAGAATCCATTATTGGAGACGCCGGTCCCGTGAAATTCGATCAGGGTGGCATGTTTGAACATGCCGAAGAAAAATTTGTTTCCTTAGTCGCTAAACAAATTGGAGACATTGCTGAATTCAACGGGCGTCCTCGTGCCCTGGCCGAGGCGATGGTCAACCGAAACTTGGTCGTCAAAGAGGTTCGAAACAAACTAACTAATCAGCGATCCTTTCTGTCCGATCAGGAACTCCGAAACCAGAATAACCCGGATCACTGGGAAGTTCAGAGAATCATTACAACAGAAAATCTCTTTCTTACCTTGAATGGACACGAAGCCGAAGCCTGCACCCTGATCGACGGACTGGTCCATAACCAGTACGAACTGTGGGAACAGATTGGAATCAGTGAAGCACCCCCGGAAATGAAACGAACCTGGGTCGATACGCTGGTTTACTTTCTCAATTCTGGATTGTCTGCATTTCTACTCATTTTTCTGGGCACAAGCCTACTTTTTATGGAAATCAGTGTTCCCGGCTTGTCTATTGCCGGAATCGGTTCTTCACTTTGTTTTATGTTATTTTTCTGGAGTCGCTTCCTGGGAGGTACTGCGGGATGGCTTGAGGTACTCCTGTTTCTGGCGGGTATCGTGTTCTTGAGCATTGAAATTTTCGTTATCCCAGGTTTTGGAATTGCAGGAATCAGTGGCATTCTCTTCCTGTTTTCCAGCCTGATTCTGGCAAGCCAAACTTTTTATTTACCTCGTTCTCCCCAACAATGGGGGGTGACCATGAACTCGATTTCGGTCCTTTTAGGTGCCCTGCTACTCTGCATGGTTGCCGCCCTTGTCATGGGAAAATACGCGCACCGTTTACCCCTTTTCCGTCAACTCGTTCTCAGTAATCCGGCCCCATCCTTTTCCGGTTCGCCCAACCCATCTGGTAAATCCAATGGCTTAGCCTACTCCGGCTACATCTCACCTTTTCAACATTTCCTTGGAAAACAGGGAACCGCAGTGACCGACCTGCGTCCTGCCGGAAAAGCACAATTTGACAGCGCTTTCCTCGATGTGGTGGCCGACGGCTATTTCATCCCGATGGGACAGGCTGTCCAGGTGATTGAAATTTCAGGAAATCGAATCGTCGTAAAACAGGTATAACCGTTTTCGACAACCACTCGTTTCAGGTTTTCATTTTGTCTTTTCTTTTCTATAGCCCGAGACTGAATCCATGGAGTGGATACTGATTACGCTTGCGGCCGGATTGCTCCTGCTCATCCTTGAAGTCTTTGTCCCTTCAGGTGGCATACTCGGCATTATTGCTGCCATTCTGTTCGTTGTTAGTGTCGCCTTGGGATACATGCAAAGTTCGCTCACTGGATCCGTCATGCTTCTGACTCTCGGCATTCTTCTCCCAATTGTTAGCGCTATCGCCGTTCACTATTGGCCTCGAACGCCTACAGGAAAACACTTTTTCCCAAACCATCCCACCAAAGAAGAACTCAACCCATCTGTGCCTCATCAAAACCGCATGAATGACTTACTGGAAGTAGAAGGAAGAGCTGTTACCCCTCTTCGTCCTTCGGGTGTCTGCGTATTCAACGATGTGCGTGTCGATACCATTACCGAAGGGATGATGCTTGAAGCCGGTGACAAAGTACGTGTCATTCGTATCCATGGAAGCCAGGTCGTCGTTCGAAAAATTGAAGACACGTCTCATGAACTCAACTCATCTACCGCCGAAATCGAACCCAGCTTTGATCTGCCACCAACTGAGCCAGAACAACCATAAGCAACTTTGGTTACTCGTATAGAAATTTGAAATAGCCGATCAGAACAGTGCGTGTAACTCTTTTGATTGTTCCGAGGTAAATCTACACAACCTCCAAAGTTTGCCAACAAACAACAATAAACCAACTGGTTAAGGGTGCCTCCTCAATATATGATCATTGAAAAGCGGAGAGGGGTTCTTTAAACCGCCGCCAACCATTATGAAAACACCTTCTCATTGGATAATAGCAGGCACTATTAAGTTGATAAGTCTGCCTGTGACAAAGGAGCATTGAAGATGCAAATTGTACCTATTGCTATTACTTTGATCGGGATAGTGTTTCTTATCGTATTTTTTGTCGTTTTGGCCAAATATTTCAACCTCTGGATTCAAGCAAAAACAACCAAGGCGGGTATTGGAATGCTTGATCTCATCGGGATGACTTTCCGTAAAGTTAACCAGACGGTAATAGTACGTTCAAAAGTAATGGCCGTAAAAGCGGGCTTATCAGACGACGATGGAGTCACGACGCAAGCGCTCGAGGCTCATTACCTTGCAGGTGGAAACGTGCCCAACGTGGTACAGGCCCTGATCGCAGCGCGTCGTGCTGAAATTCCGCTGGAATACCGCAGAGCAGCTGCCATTGACCTGGCAGGTCGAAACGTCCTTGAAGCCGTTCAAACAAGCGTATACCCAAAAGTCATCGATGCCCCTGATGGCAAAAAAGGAAAGAACACACTTGACGCTGTAGCCAAGAACGGCATTCAGCTTCGAGCCAAAGCACGCGTAACCGTCCGAGCCAATCTCGATCGAATTATCGGTGGAGCTACCGAAGATACGATCGTGGCGCGGGTTGGTGAGGGAATTGTAAGTGCCATTGGCTCAGCGGATAAGCACAGTGAAGTACTGGAAAATCCTGATATTATTTCGCGATCGGTTTTGGCCAAAGGTCTCGATTCTCAAACAGCCTTCGAAATTGTTTCCATTGATATCGCGGATATCGATGTAGGTGACAACGTCGGAGCCAGACTTCAGGCTGACCAGGCGGAAGCGGATATGCGTCGTTTTCAGGCAGAAGCAGAAGCACGAAGAGCTCAAGCAGTAGCACGTGAACAGGAAATGTCAGCCCAGGTGATCGAAAACAAATCAAAGGTCGTACTGGCAGAAGCCGAGATACCTCAGGCGATTTCACATGCTTTCCGAGAAGGAAACCTAGGAATACTTGATTACTACCGTCTCCAAAATGTACAAGCGGACACCGACATGCGTCATTCGATTTCCAGGTCACCAGAAAATGAATCCGCAGACGCAGACGAATAACCGACCTTTACTAAATGCAGATCTGCTTCACTGACTTTTTTCCTGTTACCAGTCAGCCGGATAGTACCCATGCACATAATGCTTTCACCAAATCTCTTCCTGGCAGGAGTGCTTGATACGATAATCCCCCTTATAGCGGGAATCGCCTGGTTACTTTTTGGATTAAGAAACGCTCTACGTGAAAAAAAGTCGCAACAACCGACTGTAACACAAGTTCCTTCCAAGACTGACAAGCGTCTTCCACCGGTTCGAGCTTCCAAAATGGATCCCAGAAATGAAGTCGAACGTTTCCTCCGGGAAGCTCAGTCCCGACGAAAACAATCGATGAGTGGGCCAGAACAAAAAGAAATTGAGATCGTGCAACCGAAAGAGCGCTATCAGGCTTCCATGACGGAAGTTGTAGATCACCAAGTCGCACCTGTCTCTATGGAAGGCCATTCAGAATACCTTCTGGATCCTATTCCTCGATCTTCGGAATCCGCATCTAAACCCGTAAAAAATCAACATCTGCAAAACACCATCTCCGAAAGTGTCCATCAACACATGGACCGCCAGGTGGGAACCTTATCTTCCCGCAGTGCGGTTTCTGAAATGGTTCACCCGAACATGGATCAACGGGTTGGCGCCCCGTTGTCTCGCCGTACCACATCACGAAACTTTAACCGTAACAAGGTTAAGCAATCGCCCAATAATCTGATAAAACGTCCCTTGAATCTTCGACAAGCTATTATTCTCAGTGAAATAATCAGAGAACCTGTTGCGCTTCGTCCGCCAAAATAGTATCCCACAGACTATCTTTGCCTGGATTCCCCATGTGATTGGATCTGTTTCTTCTCCGAATCATTTCTCTTGTGATGTTCAGAATGGATCGCCAGATCCAGCGTGAACCGTTCATTTTCGAGATTAAACCGCACAAAAGATAGGCAGCCCAGGCCTGTATGGATACTCCTACTGCCATCACCATAAACTGCCAATAAGGAAGATTCTTTTGAAAATAATGAAGTAAGCTATGACGTAATACGACGCGCAATTTCGGTGCAACCGTACGCTGTTCCAGAGGCCGTAAATGGATGACACCCACTTGGGGATCATGGACTACCTGCCATTTCTGCTTCCAGGCCCTCCAGCAAAAATCCACTTCTTCGTAATAGAGAAAAAAACGCTCGTCTAGACCATGCAGCGTTTCGAACACCGACCGCCTCACCATAAAACATGCGCCACTCACCCAATCAACCCGACCTACCCGTCTGGGGCCGAGTCGATATTTCCGCCGTTCTCTCGGAAACAGCAAGCCTAACACGGTCCACCAGAGTGTGGGGAAAAAGCCCGTGGAATGTTGCGGCGCACCATTGGGGCTATATAACCGAAATCCAACCACTCCAATTTGTCTGAATACTTCTTGGCGAAGCTGATTTACCCAACGATTAACGCCGTCAAGAAAAGTTGGCAACAACACAAGATCCGGATTCATCACCAGGAGATACTCTCCGTGACTTGCGCGCCATCCTAGATTAACACCTGCTGCAAATCCGCGATTACTCTCTGCTCGGATATAGGTAACCCCCGCCCCCTCCTCGCAGTACTTAGCCAGTGGATGGGTTTGGCTACCATTGTCAACTACGATAATCTCAACAGACTGGTCAAGTCTGTTTGAAAGCTGTTGAATTCTCTGAACCAGACAGACCGTATCCGGCCACGCTTCATAGTTCACAATAATAATCGAAAGGTCCAAACGGCTCCTCCTGGCCATTGAACTAAAAGATTCCCTTCGTTCCGGGCAGTGTAGGTGAAACCGCTCCTTGAAAGCAACGTACTTTTCGATTGACTTGGATTGGACTCCAAAAAAAAAGCCGCCCCTGCAGGACGGCTTTCTAATAAAATTCCGGCAATAACCTACTCTCGCGCTGGTGTGCACTACCATCGGCCCTGTGGGCTTAACGGCCGTGTTCGGGATGGGAACGGGTGTGGCCCCACAGGTATGGTCACCGGAAATATTCATTGGAAGCGGACAAGATCAGTCCAAGCGTGCCTGATTTTACAATCTACAGCACACCTGAAACCCACTAAGTAAGAAAAAAGGATCAAAGTGGTCAAGCATTCGACCATTAGTACCGGTCAGCTGAGACAATTACTTGCCTTACACCTCCGGCCTATCA
>CAXEIY010000012.1:0-13906 GCA_963996245.1 uncultured Planctomycetia bacterium
AACCGAAGTGACCCTGACCGGCCCCTGTTTAATCCGGTAACGGAAGGTATACTGGCAACGCGGATTCTATTTTGCACATCAACGGATGAAGGTGACACCTGGGATGCATGGACCGAATTAGCAACTCCCGGACTTTCCGGGTGCGCGATCACCGGACCGATTGTTCAGTGGCCAGACCAAACCATTGCGTGTGCCTTTGAAAGCTTCAAAGAGTTCGATGACCCGCAACCGGTCGATCCCGCTGCGTGGCTGATTATTTCACAAGATAAAGGCCGATCTTTTGGAAGTCCTTGGCAGGTAGCCCGACATCCCAGGCAGGAAAAATACTACTGGGACCAAAGGCTTTGTCCCACTCAGACTTCCGGTGAATTTATTGCCATGTTCTGGACCCATAGCCGGAAACAACAGCGGGATGCCCACGTCCATTTGATTCGAGCCTCCATTAATGAAAGTCCCGCTGCCGCTGGACAGCCTGTCGAAACGAACATCCCGGGACAAATCGCAGCCTGCTGCGTTGCCGAAGACGGACGTCTTCTCACCTGCGTTGTAAACCGTAGTCATCCCGGAACGATCACACTCTGGCAATCCTGTGATTTTGGTTCCAACTGGCCCGAAAAGGCACGATTGGTTATTCACCGTCACAACGAACTGGCCGAAATCAGCCAGGGTCAGACGAACATCGACTACGCTGAATTCTGGGAAGACATGGGCAAATGGAGTTTTGGCCATCCGGCAATCCGACCACTGGGAAATGATTGGCTGATTGCCTGGTACGCGGGAACACCTAAAAGAATGAGCATTCACTGGGCTCGTGTGGTGGAACAATAAACCATCAAAACAATCGCATCCACCATTTCAACAACAAGCAGACAGACGGGTATTCGAAATATTTTCGGTCCTCTTGGTTTCAAATACCGCAAAGCTCTATTCGTCCGAAAAAAGTCTACGTATTGGACGGCCGTCTCTCACCAGCGTAACTGGACGTCCCACATTGGTTTGAAATTCCATATCGGGCCGGATTCCGATATTCGCAAAAAACGATGCCGCAAGATCATCGGGGGTAAATCGCTCATCAACCGGCTCTGATGCCGTAGCGTCCGTTTCGCCAATCACTTGCCCGCCCCGGATATCACCGCCTGCCATGAGGGCGCACATCGCACGAGCCCAGTGATCTCGACCACCCCCGCTGTTGATCTTTGGAGTGCGACCAAACTCCCCGGCAGCGAAAATAGCCGTACTCGATAGCAGGCATCGCTCGTCAAGCCGATCCAGTAGAGCAGACAGGCTACGATCAAGTGGTGGTAACAGCTTACGAAGTCTCGAGAAATTGTCTGAATGCGTATCGAAATCGAATTCGGCTGGACGCAGACGCACCGTAACGAAATGCACACCCGCTTCAATCAGCCGAGCTGCGAGCAGCAACGTTTGCCCGAACTCGTGCTTTCCAAAACGCTCGTTTTCGGATGAATTTTCCATAGAAAGATCAAACGCCGAACGGGTACGGTTAGAACTGATGATATCGTAAGCCTGTTCCGAGAATCGGTCCAATCCCCGCACTTGATCATCAAGCTCTTCAAACCCCCGGAAGGCAGTATCCAGATCATCCAGCAACGACTTCTGTGACTTGTACTTCGCCACTGTCAGTCCGTCCTCGAGCGACACACCACGAACGCTGTAGGGAAAACCGTGACGTGGTTTTTCAGTAGTAAGAGGGCTGTGTTGTGAACCTAGGTAGCCGGGACCTACAAACGCTTCATCCATGGACACATAAGTTGGAAGGTCCGCTTCAGATGGATACTCCCGACTGATCACGCTTCCATATTCAGGATAGCTGACCGTCTGAGACGGCTTATTACCGGTAAGAAGATATTTCTTACCGATTCCGTGGTCTGCAAGGTTGTGCGAAACACTACGAATGATGGCATACTTGGCAGCCCTCGCCGCTAACATGGGCAGGTGTTCACAGATTTGCAGTCCGCTTACCTGGGTCGCAATGGGATTGAATTCACCGCGAACATCAGACGGCGCAGCAGGTTTCAAATCGAACATATCCTGGTGCGATGGCCCGCCTTCCAGAAAAATAAAAATAGCCGACCGTTTCGAACACTTTTCTGATTGAGTCTCTGTAGCACAAAGCCTCAGGTACCCGGAAAGTGTCAAACCTCCGCCAAGAGTGCCGACTCGAAGCAGCTCGCGACGAGTAAATTGATTACCCATATAATGGACTCTCCATGGTGTCATTTGTCCTTCATGAATCAGTGATTCAGTAGAAACTCCTTGGTATTGATCATCGCCCACATCAAGTCGGAGAGGCCCTCTGTGAGTGAATCCGTAAGATTCAGATGCTTGACAGAGCGGGCCACTTCTTCATCTGCAGGCAAGCGGTTTACCGTCCGCAGCCATACTTGCCTGATAAGCTCTCGTTTATCGAACGATGCCCCGGATTCTACCCGTTGTTCCATCTCGGATATCCAGCTGCTCTCCGCCAATCGCATGCGAACCAGCGGATCATTCTGAACAAAGACTGCCTGCAGCAAGGTTGGCGCATTGACACGTTCACAGTCACAATTGATCGCACGATCCGGTTTGCCAAAGACTTTCATCGCATGGGTACCGGCCATTCGCATCGACAAATGTCCGGATGCACGACGCCTGAGATTGGTTCGGACTTCATCCAGTTCATCTGCAGCGGCCGTTACCTGCTTCATCGCGTCGTAGATCACCTCAGCTGGAATACGTCTTGGAATCGCACGGCTGAAATTGCGTCGATCATTGCGATTGGTATCGTTTGGCTTCCAGCTTCGTTGATACGTTTCACTACCGGCAATCTGACGATGAAGCCACTTCATGTCGTAACCATTTTCAACAAAACTGTCTGTCAGCCAATCGAGAAGTTCTGGGTTACTTGGCGGGTTGGCTGGAGTGAACTGGTCGGGTGGATCAACGATTCCGACATGGAAGTAACCCGCCCAGACCCGGTTTACAAAAGCCCTTGCAAACCATGGGTTATTACGGTCTCGCATCCAGTCCATGATAGGTCGGCGAGGATCATCATCCGGGCCAAGTGAAACGATCTGACTACGCAACAGATTCAGATTTTTTTCTTCTTTGATGGACACATCCCGTTTCGACCTCGTAATGGTTTCAAAAAACTGCGAGAAGTCATTAAAATCGGTCTGTGTCCATTGATCGAAAGGATGTTTATGACACTCCGCACACTGCAGCTGGATTCCAAGAAAGCTGTGGGCTACGGACATGGCCGTATCCTTCGGCTTTTCGAGACTTTGCCGTGTCCAGAAATACGGCATTCCATCGGTTTCTTGCGACGACAAATCCGCAAGCATGATTCCTTCGACCAGATCATCGTACGGAATGTTAGCGGCGACTCTCCTGTATATCCATTCATACCACTGTGAAGCCTTGACGTACCCCTCTTCGGATGCAACCTCCAATAAACTTTGGATCGAAGCTGGGCTGCAACCGGTAAAATCGCAGAGCTTGTTCGACCACCAGGCCGCATAGGTTGAACGATCGAGAAGTTCGTTAATCTTACGGATTCGCTTATCACTGGACTGGTCGGTGAGGAATGCTATGACCTCCTGAGGAATGGGCAGCGTACCGGTCATGTCGATACTGACTCGACGTAAAAATTCAACGTCGCTGGAACGCGCTGAAGCAATCAGTCCAAGTTTGGAAAGTTTGGCATCCACGTATCTGTCAATAGGATGCACAGACCCCCTCGAAGGAACCTCATCGCTATCTCGATGGATCACGGAACTTAAATTGTCGCTACTTCGATACGGACGCAGCACGGGAATGGAGGCTACGCCATTGTCATAAAACACAACCAGATGCGTGTCGCCTTCTCCGGTTGAAGTCGCCAGTCCATCGCGGTCGACTTCGACTACCGCGTCGTTATTGGTTTGAAATCTAGCCAGACAAGTGACGTCTTCACGCTCACCGTTTTCCCATTCGGCAATCACCTGAATCTGCAACGTATCACCGACTGCATGAAACAGAATTTCTGCCGGTTTATAATGCAACTTGACCAGTTTCTGATTTGGGGGCCCGAGCGCCGCCGTAATTTGGTCAGCTGGCCAGGGAGCCCTCATACGAACCCAGTTTTCCAGGTCTGAAATCTGCATCGGATCCAGTTTGCCGCTGGGTGGCATCTGCAGTGCATCACTGGAATATCGCACGGCCTGAATCAACAGACTTTCCTCCGGGTTCCCGGGTACAATAGCCGAGCCGGAACTGCCCCCCTGAAGCAACATATCCCGCGTTTTGACCTGAAGGCCACCTTTGCGATTATTAAACCCATGGCATTCGTAACAATGGTTCTCGAATAAGGGTTGAATTTTCTTTTTGAACAAGTCCATTCCCTCAGGTGAGGACTTCGTCTGATTAACCTGAGGCAAGGGATCTGTGTTTCTGGATTCCGATCCAATCGCTCCCGATTCGATCCAGCGTAACAGAAGATGGTGTTCCCACGAGTTCAATTCAAAACGTCTGCCACCTGCGTGATCTGTCTGTTCAGTGGGTTTCAGAATAATCAAACTTTCTTCAGGATCCTCGGTTCTGATCCGATTCTCCTGCATCGAGGATGCCTCTGCACGTATCGCGGAATGGTCAGCCTGAAAATCGAACCCAAACAGTGATAGACGAAAACCAGCTTGTCCCTGAAACGAACCATGACACTTAGCCGAGTTACAGCCCAGGCGGCCAAGTAACGGAACAACGTGTTTTTGAAAATCCGGTATGGCATCCGTATGACGCTCTGCGAACTGTACTGCTGCTGAAGAAACCACTTCTTGAGCGGCTCCCCATTGAGCCGTCAGCGTCAGCCAGACTAGTGTGAACGAAACGGTAAAGGACTTCATCATGGCTCCCGAATCAAGGCTTGCCGTCGGAAAATCACAATCATCAGACCTCCTGTTGTCAACGGCTACCGTTCAATCTTCTCAAGCACATCTTTCACCCGGAACTCATCATGACTGGGATGTGCCTGACGGACACCAACACGAATCGTGTCTCCTTCATGCAGATCTTTGAACTTTTCTTCATATTGAAAGAAGCCGGTCAGTTTAATCCGTTTTTCCTTAATGCTGTCGACATCGCTCGCCTTGCTGTCATCTGAAAGCTCGACAATCGTGTCGACTCGCAACAGTACTTCGTAGCCCTGATCAAGTTCGACAATTTCCCCCTGCAGAATCCCGCTGAAACCACGAAACGCATCAGGCGGAACCCCAAATGATGCCGGATCAAATTTTGCAGTGCGTTCAAGAACATGGAATTTCGGTCCGAATGTGAGCGATCTGGCTTTTGCTGAGTAACTTCCGGCACGGAACTTCAGAGATTCACCTCTTTTAATCAGCAGCAGACTGTCGAGGAATCGACCGGAAACACCAGTGACTTTGACCGTCTTACCGATGATTTCGTCCTTGACCCAGCGATTTGCATAGATCGATGTAACATGGTCGACCTCCAGTGAAAATTCACCCAGCTCTACGTCCTTCGATCGCAACCTTCCTATTACAATGGAATAGAATCCTACTCGACCATCTGCCCTTATACGTCTCTTGCCTCTTTTGCTGCCCTTCCGTTTGGGATTATCCTGAGATTTCCTCTGCGGTTCGGCGATTTCTGCATACTTCGCCTTCGCTTCCTTAGCCGTCATCTCACCCGCATCGACCGCAGCCGTAAGTTCCTGAACCAGTGCTTTCAGATCGACCGTCTCAGACTTGGCCACCTTTTCTTCTGACTGACCGCCGGTTCCCAGTTGATAAAGTTCAACGGCTTCTTCCTCGGTAAGCTTACCCGATGCCACCAGTTGCTTGAGACGGGCCCCGAACCTATTCCGGTTACTATCTGATCTTTTTCCACTCGACTTTACCTGAGTGTTCTTTTTGGGATTTCTGGGTAATGGATTGCCGCGCTCCAATGCGACCTCCGCAGCACTGCGCTGGTAGCCCTTTTCAATCCGGTAAAGATGGGTGGTCGAACGTAAAATCAATGCATTATCCACAACTGCAGGAGAGGCTATGAATGCGGCATACAGCTTATTCCGGGCTATTGTCTCGGATTTTCTTGCAGCCGTTATAACTGTGATTTCACCCTGCTTGCTGAAAAAAAAGAGCTTGCCATCAGCAAACAACGGCGAAGCCCAGTGTTCCCCTCCAATACGTCTAACCCAGACTTCGTTTCCCGATTTTGCATCCAGGCATCGCGCGATACCACCGGTCGTTACCATGAACAGAAGATCATCAACAATCACCGGTGACGGAATGTGAGGCGTGCCGCGAGTGGTGCTCCACGCAATATGCGAATCGGTTACATCTCCTGTCCCATCCGGTCGAACGGCCAGCAAACGTCCCGTCAATCCGCTGGTAAAAACGTAAACCAGTCCGTGAGCGTACAGAGGCCGGGCGGCCACGTTGAAACCACCCGGATGGAGTACGCGCCAGATCTCTTCACCGGTTTCTGGAACGTAGGCGATCGTCGCTTCCGCGGCTGGGGCAATCAATTGTCTCTGTCCATTGACTTCGATCAACGTGGCGGTCGCGAATGCTTTCTTATGGTCACCGGGCTTACCGTCGTCTTTTTCCGGTTCCAATCCTCGACTTCGCAGTGTGGCCTTCCAGTCCGTGTCAACGTTCCGATCCATCATCCATCGGGTGTCACCGGTTTCCTTGTCCAGTGCAATGAAAAACTGTTTGTCGACTCCGTCATAAGCAACGTAGAGATGCTGATCGTCCACAATGGGCGATGACCCCTGCCGAACCGGTTGATAAATCTGAAGATCACGTCTTTCCCAGACTTTATCGCCCGTTTTCCTGTCCAGACAGGCGATGCCCTGCGATCCAAAATGAACGAATACATGGTCCTCTTCGACGACAGAGGTTGGCGTTGCAGGACTATTCAAATGTGGCGAGTCATGCCTGTATGCGGCCACTACCTGACGCTGCCTCATGTCAAATACTTTAATGTCCTTAAGCGTCTTACCACTACTGAGATCGACACAGATCGCCCGAAGCTCTTTCCTTTCGTCGCTTCCACTGGTCAGCCAGATCTCGTTGTCCCAAATCGCTGGAGAGGACCAGCCTTCACCGGCAATGGGAACCTTCCAGCGAATCTTGTCTGTCTCACTGAATTCAATCGGGAGATTGGAGGTAAGTGCCTTTCCATCACCATTCGGACCACGGAACTGGTTCCAGTGAACCTCCGCTCTCGGAGGACTTTCTCCCCGGGCTGGTAGCATCCATTCACCGAAAGCGATAACCATCGCAAAACAGAGTATCCCGGATTGCACAATCCGGCTCTTGCTGTTTGAAGCACAATCACCTGACTGCACAAAACCATAAGATCGATGGACCGTCCTGTTCATCAAACATACCTTCCTGAATCAGCCATGAATTCGTACGTTTCTTTCTACCCAAATAAGCCTTTTGTGATTTGACAATCTACGGTCATGTCCATACCAGGTATTGTCGTATGCAGCACAATCTGTGACCAGCCTCGGCACAGAGCTATTAAGAGCCCTTATCAGAACCCTCTTAACACAGTCTGCCATTCGTGGCAGGATACAAAATTAAACCGGATGCCTTTTGTTTCAGTCGATCCTCTGATTTCACAGAGCATCCTTACGGCTACTTGCCAATCATGTGCAATATCGATTCTACAATAGAATCGTCAAAGAACCCTCTAAACAAAACCGCCGGAGAAAAACAAAAAACGCACGGATTGGAAAAAACAGGAGAACCGTCAGAAGAGATTTCACTGCTTCCGGAATGAGTTTTCTTTCCTGTACCGTTCTCCTCTGGAAACAGCTCGATAATGGAAAATAAAACTGCTCAAAGCAATGGCAGACTTCATACCTTTTTCAAACCAGCGAATTTGTAATTCCATCTCATTGAGCGTCATCAGGGGTGTACGGTTACGTCGTCCTTTCCAGTTGAAGTTGTTGACCGGGCAATAAAACAAGTCCGGCTCCGAGTATTTGCCCTTTCTCCAGGTATCCATTGCCGCCATATGAAAAAACCCGTTAACCCGGCTTTGGATAACTTGTCTCGGATATTGTTGACGGAGTTCTTCCGCCAACTGATTAAGATAGGATCTCTCATCGGTCAACCTAAAATTGCTCGCATAGCGTTCGATCTCCTGTTTTCCCTCAGCGGTTGTACCCGGTGCATTCGAAAGTGGACCAGCCATCGCATAACCATCGTCAAGGGCTTGTAACATCCCCTGGTACCAGAGTTCTGTGAATACAACATCGTTATTACCAGAAATCGCATAATCGAGACCCAGTTGGTCGGCCTTTGCCAGACCCGCGTTCCAACTGCGGGTTAATCCACCGGATTTCGTATAGTGAATCAGGTGAATCTGCCCGTCGTATCCGGCAGCGAGTCGGTGAAGCGAGTCTTCATAGTCACGATCCCAGTCGGAAGAGGCGTCGTCTACAACAATGGCAATTCCGTCCGGGGTGGTATCGTAAAATGACTCCAGGGCAACTCGCGTGTAGCTGTCCAGTGCTCTGGCATTATAAGTCGGGCAGATAAAACCTATCTTCAAGATCCGAATTCCTCCAAACAGTCCCTTACCATTCATGGCCATTGGCTGCGCATCTCTCACGCTGCTCTGCCTATCAAACCGATCTTTCCTATCCGTGGTCTTCTGAATAAACCAGCGGTAAAGCGAAAGCGGATTACCGGCTCGTAGACACTGTCCGATTCACCGGCACACCCGATCACTCATCAGGGTTATCCGTGTACATGATTGTAAATAATCGGACGAAACGGGAACACTACAGGACGGCAGAAGAGCCGTTTACATAACCTGCAAACCAAATTTCCCGATGCGCGAAAGTTCGAGAGATAAATCCGCTCCATTGGAAAGCAGCACTCGCTCAGAACAGGCCTGGTAAAGTGGAATCGTAAAACTGCCACTGAAACTGGTGGGCAATCTGCAAACGCCAAATCCTCTGAATTCATTGAGCCAGCCATATTTCTCAGATGAAGTCGAGAACCGGTGATGCGTGATTACCAGATGGTCATGATCCATATCAGCCACCATCATTTTATCCCAGTCTGACGTCGTCAACGTTCCCCCCGCATGAACGGCACATAGCTGGCCATCTTCGAGCTCAATCATCAAGTTAACATTCAAGGTTTGGGTTTGCGACTTTTCATCGACGTGAGCCATTTCAATTACTCGTCCACAGAAATCAGAATGGACACTGCCAATACGGATGTCGTGCGCATCATACAAAACCCAGGAATCCATTTCGTCGGCGAGACTCCAGCCCACAATTTCCCCTGCTACTAATGAACGATCCAAGTCCATTTGCGCTCCAATAGTCGCAATATGGGTCACGTCCTGAGAACGAGGTAACAGGCTTTTCGAAGGTAAATTACGAATCGTTTCAAGGTTCATCATAACAACATCACTCCTGGCACCACGCTATAAGGTAACCGTGTTTTCCTTCTCTAGACCCAAAACAGAACAGAACCGGACATAACCATGCGCAGCTACTTCTACATCTGACCTTCCATGAAACGCTACTCGAATCGCTCGGTTATTCCAGCCAGGAGTCACATCGACTAACGGGTTGTACTACTTCGCGTCAATTACACATCTGTTCAACCGGCAAGCGAAGACCTGGAAGCCGTTACAGAAAATCTTAGCTACTTTATTGTCCTGATGTCCAGAACGGACACTCAACTTAGCACGCCGGTACTATATCCGAATGATTCGGTCTGCAGCCCCATGTTGTTGAGCATTGTGACAAAGAGGTTACACAACGGAGTACCGGCTTCGTGAGCCACATAACGGCCGTGCTTGAAACCACCACCGGCCAGGAAAATAGGAAGGTTACGGGCATGATGTGCATTGGCATTGCCAAGATTGCTTCCGAACAGGATGGAGGTATTGTCAAGCAGAGTTGAACCTGATTCGGACCGGGACTTCAATTGACTGAGCAAACTACCAAAGCAGGTTACAATTTCCGTTTCAATCTTCTGTAACTGACCGATTTTTTCAGGATCCTGACCGTGATGTGAAAGATTGTGGTGGTTACCGGTCACTCCCTCTACCTTCGGAACCACGAAATGGTCTTGAATCATCACACTGACTACACGGGACGAATCCGACTGAACGATCAGAGGAACCAGATCCATCAACAACTGCGCACGACCCGTGATATCTGCATGATCAGGAATGTCAGATGGAGAACGTGCATCGATCTTCGGTTTGGGAATGTCCATCCAGCTCTCCGTTTCGGTGATATTCGTTTCGGCCTTGCGAACCGAGTCGAAATAGTCATCCAACAGATGGTTGTCCGTTGAACTCGCTTTACGACGAAGCGTCCTGGTTTGCGAACGGAGTTGATCAAGAATGCTTCTGCCATCATGGAGCTGTTGTTTCTGAGCGAGGACTTCTTGAGGATTACCTTCGAGAAACAGTTGCGAAAAGAGAGTCGCGGGACTTGTCTGGGCCGGAATCATAACGCCGCCGCTGGTATAAGACTGGCTTTGCGGCTTGATGGTTCCGAGTGTGATCGACGGAAATCGAGTGACATTACCAAGACGGGCCGCGGCAAACTGATCGACGGAAATTGTATTGCGGAATCCACTCATGCCCGGCTTACGAGCCGACGTCAAAAAAGTCATCTCGCTGTCGTGAGGCTGACGACCAGTTTGTTCCTCATGCTGCAGACCTGAAAACAAAGTAAAATCCTGACGGTGCGCTTTAAGCAGATCCAGATAAGGTGTTGATTCGTAGTCCGCACCGGTCGTCTTTGGCCACAACAGCGGCGGGTGCAGCCCCAAAGCGGTACATACCAATACCATCCTTTTCGGTGGTTCGTTCGATGCGGCACCGAATACCGGATTCATCGATTCCAGCATCGGCAGAGCCAGTGACACACCGGAGGCTTTCAGCAAAGTACGTCGACTCAGTGGATGGTTCATGGACTTGCTTTCAGATTTGCGGGACTACTGGTTTCGAAACAACGGGCTTTGAACGACCTGGTGAAGGATCTCGCGGACGGGAAAATCGTTCTTACGGGTTCGATTGAGAATCGATTCGACTTCTTCGCGATCTGAAAACTCGATTTCAGCGCCTGTGGAATAAACGATGAGCTGTGAAATGAAATGACGCGCGACCTGACCTTTCTGGTTGAGCAGATGCTGTTTGAATTCCTCAATACCCGAGAACGGCTTTCCCTCTGACGTGACGCCACTGGGATCAACCGAACGCCCCTGTACAGACGGCCTGTTAGTCGTGAAACCACCAAACGTCTGGGTTCCGCCAGACACACGATAGTGCGTACGAAATCCACCTATGGGATTAAAACTCTCCAGAGCGAATCCCGGAGGGTCGATTTCCCGATGGCATTTCGCACACGTCTCCATGTTTCGATGCGCGGAAAGAATTTCACGGATAGTCGTTTTGCCTCTTGTGTCCGGTTCAATCGATCCAATGTCAGGTGGAGGTGGTGACGGAGGCGTCCCGAGGAGATTGGTCAGTACAAAGTTGCCTCGCATCACGGGTGAAGTCGTGGTGCCGTTGGCCGTTGTCTTCAGGATGGCAGCCTGAGTAAGCACCCCACCGCGTGGACTATCCTCTGCCAACTCGACTCTCCGAAAATGCTGACCCTTTACATCGGGTATGCCGTAAAGTGTGGCCAGTCGACGATTCACGAAAATAAAGTCTGAATCGATCAGATTGATAAGACTCAGATTCTCCTGGATCAGTTCCGTAAAGAACTGTTCCGGTTCCTGCGGAATAGCATTGCTGAGCAACTCGTCGAACTCAGGATACAATCCGGCATCGGGCGTCGTAACATTGACTTTATAAAGCCTAAGCCACTGTCCCAGAAAGTCACGTACAAATCGATCTGACTTTTTGTCATCGAGCATGCGATCGACCTGTCCGGCAAGCACCTCGGAATCAGACAGCCTGCCTTCTCTGGCACAGGCAAAGAGCTGTTCGTCCGGCATGCTCTTCCAGAGGAAATAGGACAACCGGTTCGCCAGCGCATAGTCGTCGAGTTCGCCAGTCTGACCACCAAACATCAGAAACTGTGGAGAACTCAGCATCGACCGCAACGGAATACGTACGGCATCCAGCAGATCCCTTCCCTGTTCGATTGCAGGCCTGGCCAGGTTGATGAAGGACTGTATTTCGTTCTCGTCGACCGGGCGACGAAACGCCCTTGGAGCAAAGTTTTCAATTATTTCACGGACATGCTCCAATCCGTTTCCCGACGTCTTGACCTTAAATGTTCCTATTGGAGTGGCTGCAAGCTCCAGCCCCTTCAAGAGCTGTCGGGTACTCGCTAGCGGCCACGTTTCCGACAACGGCCCTTCGACATGCTGCGACAGGATGGCAAGCCCCCTGCCTTTGTAGTTCTTCGAACCACCAGCGGCCATGATCGCAGTGAAAGGCTCCACTCCACCCATGTCAAAAGTCAGATAGGGTGTATCCCCGGGTTTGAGAAACGTGTCGACAATGATCGTTTCCGGGCTACCCGGTTCCAGATCGTGAGTCTTGATCAACCTTGCGCCACCTGACGGATCTTTGACAATCAACTTAAGTGTTACCGGTTCTCTGGATTGATACGCCGAAACCCTGGCGGTGAGTCGATATATTCCCGGCATCGATACACCAAATTGAAATGCTGTCAGATAATCAACGTCACGAAAGAGCGCAAACCCCTTTCCGAACTTCAGTTTCCGGGTAATGTTTCCACCCAGATTTAAAGGCTTCTCATGAAACGATTCCACAAACGTGAAGTCAGTAGCCCGCCGGGCATACGGGTTACGCCCCAAATGGATCGCGGCGTTCAGCGCTTCATCGGCAGCCTGAAGATAACCTTCCATATGTACAGCAGATATACGCTGGGTCGCCCCGACGGTGTCAAAACTTCCGGATTCAAGTTCATCAGGAATACCGAGTGTGACATCGCTGTCAATCAACAGCAAATCACGAATCGTGTAACCGAGCTCCCGTTTGGTCAGCCTTCGCGCAGACACACGTCCCACACGCTGCTGCCGCTCCAGACTCGCGGACTGCAAATCTTTTTTCAGTGAAGCCAGCGCCGCTTTCAGATGTTTGGAATCGGGGCGGTTTTCGGACGCGGGTGGCATCTCACCGGCATCGATGCGGTCAAAAACCCGCTCCCATCTGCGAAAGGTTTCCCTGTCAGAAAGGTCAAAAACAAGGGCCTCCAAATTCAGACCCGTCTCCGTCCCGGCATCATGACAGTGAATACACGAGACCTCGACTAACGTCGCGACATCCACCGGGATGGACTGAGCAGCCGCCGTTCCCGACATCAGGACAAGTGCAATAAACCACACGGGCAGGTACTTCATCTTACTTTCCACTTTCCTCGTTGGCGTAATCCGCCATAACTTCAGCTTCCTTGGAGTCAATCGCTCCGTCCCCGTTGACATCAATGGCAGCAAAATGCGGCTTCAGCTCATCCGATGCTTCTTCTTTGCTGATTTTTCCGTCACCATTTTTGTCCAGGTAGCTGATTATCTGCTCGGCTGTCAGCTTTCCGGTTGTCGGAACCGATTTGGCGGATCCCGACTGCTGACCATTGGCGTACTCCACCATCACCTGCGCTTCGCTGAAGTCAATCGATCCGTCTCCGTTGGTGTCGATGTCTCCGAAGAAAAGTTTCACGTCTTCCGATGCTTCCTCCTTACTGATTTTTCCATCGCCGTTTTTGTCCATCGAGCTGATAATCTGCTCGACGGTAAGCTTCCCGGCTGCCGGAACCGATTGAGTGGATTCCGACTGCTGGCCATTAGCATACGCCACCATCACCTGCGCTTCGCTGGAGCCAATCGATCCGTCTCCGTTGGTGTCAATGGCAGCGAAATGCGGCTTCAGTTCATCC
>CAXEIY010000013.1:0-22337 GCA_963996245.1 uncultured Planctomycetia bacterium
GAGGACGCAGAAACCGGAGATGCCGACGCAGAAACCGAAGATGCCGACGCAGAAACCGGAGATGCCGACGCAGAAACCGGAGATGCCGACGCAGAAACTGGAGATGCCGACGTAGAAACTGGAGGTGCCGACGTAGAAACTGGAGATGCCGACGCAGAAACTGGAGATGCCGACGCAGAAACCCAGAGCGCAGTGGAGTCAGATGGAACCGATGATGTTTCGGTGGACTCTGAATCAACCGAGGCTGTCTCGGCAGGGATTGTGTTAGGATTCAAGTTTGAGGAAGGTTTGAAACGCGGACTCGAGGTGCGCCAAACAAGTGACCAGACATTAACCATTGCCGGGCAAAGTCTGGATACGAAGAGTACAACGGTTGCGAGCTTTGATGAAATCATGGGACGAGATACCGAGGGACGTATTTCTGTAACACAGGAAAATAAATCCTTGGTGGTCAATTCATCCTTTCCAGGCGGCATTGATCTGGTGTTTGATTCTGCAAATCCTCAATTGACGCATAATGTTCCTCAGTTACAGGCATTGCTGGAGGTATGGAACGCACGATCCCACAGCAACCTCACTTATTTTTTGGATGGAGACAAGCAAGCGATTGATGTTAAGGGAGTGGATGCGATGACAGAAGGATTGTCTGGCGCATCGCTTGATCTGCTCAAAAGTGAAGTTGAAACCAGTCAATTACTCAAGGCCTTTAACGAAGAGCATGCGATCTTCCCAGAACAACCTGTTCAAGTAGATGAGACCTGGACCCGGAACCAGCGGATCGGTCTGGGACAGGGGCAATACATGACTCTCCAGATCGAGTACACGGCCCGTGGGGAAAAGCAGCACGGCGAAAAATCCAGGCAGTATATTGATGTGCAGGTTCAGAAAGTCACCTTTGCTCATGAAGGGACTTCGGATGCACCCCTGCAGATAGTGAGTAGTGACCTGTCCGTTCAGTCATCTGAAGGGAATATTTATTTTGACACGGAACGGGGATTGGTCTCGGAGTCGACTTTAAAATTTCACGTGGTTGGAGCTATGAACTTTTCTGCCAACGGCCAGGAACTCCCTGGAAAGCTGGACCTTCAAATCGGGATCCACACTTTACCGCGTGAAGAATAGAAGAATAATGGATGGGTAACGGAGGCTTCGTAATTCCCGTATCTGCTTTTGCCCAGGACTCTCCTGACTGCCTTGAGAGATGGTCGCTATGTTCTTGGGGCATTTGCTGTTATGGTGTGATTGGTGGGATTCTCAGCTAAGTAAGCTCGGCGCGAACGGTGAACGCGCGTGGGAAGTTTCCGTTGCATCCTGTGGATCTCGCTTATTCGGAAAAACCATGTGTTGTGTTGCATGAGTATCTGGCGGATCAGCTGCGTGTAAATTTTCTCAGCAGTAATCATAAACCAATTGTGATCCTCCGACGCAGGTTGGAGCCGTTTCAAGTATTCGTGTCTGTGTCAACATGGTTCAACTAGGCGCATACAGCGGTGCTTTTGGGGGAGAGGTGTTGAATGAAGCAAGATTCTATTGGCAGTCTGAATGAACTGGAAGAAAATCTGAGCAATCCAACCTCCGGTGTTGTGGAGACACTGGGACGATTGGATAGTGATGTTCTCATTCTCGGGGCAGGAGGAAAGATGGGTCCTTCTTTGTCTCGGATGGTGCGTCGAGGAATGGACCAGGCTGGTGTTAATCGCCGTGTCATTGGGGTTTCTCGGTTTTCTTCAGATAAAACCCGGCAGCAACTTGAGCATTGGGGAATTGAAACGATTGTCTGTGACTTGTTGAACCAGAACGAGGTTGCGTCTCTTCCGGAAATTTCCCATGTGATTTATATGGCGGGTTTTAAATTTGGATCCAGTGCCAACCCTGCTATGACGTGGGCTATGAACTGCCATACACCGGCATTGGTAAGTGCGCGTTTTCGAAATAGTAGGCTGGTTGCTTTCAGCTCGGGAAACGTCTATGGACTGGTGAACGCCACAACGGATGGCTCCGTCGAAACAGATGCACCGTCACCGGTTGGTGAGTACGCGATAACCATTCTTGGAAGAGAAAGAATTTTCGAGTATTTCAGTCGTCGATTTCAAATTCCGATGGCTCTGTTAAGGCTTAATTATGCGACCGAGTTGCGGTATGGCGTTCTGGTTGATCTTGCTCGCCAGATCCATCAGGGAAAAGTGATTGATTTAAGTATGGGGTATGTCAATGTGATCTGGCAGGCCGATGCAAATGCTAATGCAATACAAATGCTGGAACAGGTGTCGACACCACCGGAGGTGATTAATATTGCCGGTTCGCAGATACTGAAGGTCCGGGATACGTGTGAACAGTTAGCTGAGTGTATGGGAAAGTCCGTTCGGTTTTCCGGTCACGAGGCAACAGATGCCCTGCTGAGCAATGCGGGAAAATGCATTTCCTCTTTTGGGAACCCGCAACATGAATCCGATCTGATGATTCGTTGGACGGCTAATTGGGTATTGCAAGGCGGCGAGCATTCAAGCAAACCAACCCACTTTTCCAATCGCGAAGGAAAATTTTGACGTCACCCGGAAGTCACTGGGGAAAAGCAGAGGTATAGCCGTGGACCGAAAAGTTTTGCACTGCGGGGTCAGGATTTGAAAGTTGGACGATTTATCGTTGATGCCAAGATTCATTCAACGGTTTGGCACCATTAAGCTCGGCATATCCAATCCCAGTCGTTCCTGTAGGTTCGGGCCCGCTGTATCTTGGATCGACAGGGTCAGATGCGGGTTGCCAGCGGACGTCGCAAGAAAGGCGGGTTCGCCCGATTGGTGACTGGTTGTCCAGCGTTCCGTGAAGCAGTCTCATTGAAAATAGAAGAACATCTCCCGCGCGAAAATCAGCAGTGAGCATTCGAACACCACGTTGACGGGCTAATTCAGCGGGGTCGTCCATCAGCTGAACAAGAGGGGTGTCCTTGGAGTCATAATCGACACCCTGAGCCATCGCGATCAGATCGTCGAATTGATTAGATCCTTCCATGACAACCAGTGGCCCTTCCATGAGAGGGATATCTCCAAGGGCCGTCCAGACCGTGTGAATACGTTGAGACCCGCGCGCAAAGAAAGGGTGGTCATAGTGAAGATGGGTTGATCTTCCAGGAACGCTGGGACGGAGAAACAGGTAGTCGTGGGCACGTGCGGTTTCACTGAAAACGGTGTCCAGGACTCTTTGTATTTGATTACCATGGCTGACGCGTCTTAATGCAGGACCCTCACTGACGGATTTCCAGAAGGAACCCAGATCCGGAATGCGAGCTTTCCGGTCACTGGTGCCGGTAAACAGTCCCTCTTCAACCGGTTGCTTGATTTCACCAACTTCATGCAAGCGTTGAAAGATTTCACGACGAGCTTGATGGATGTTGTTTTCGGGGATTACGCCCCGAAAAAAAAGGTATCCTGTGTTTTCCAGCTTGGTTTGCAGATCATGGAACCGAGAAGGTTCGAAAGGGGTTTCCTGGAGTGTTCCGAGTATGTCGTCAGGAACAACGTGTCCCTGCATACGGCAGTTGGATTCAAGGTGTTGGGGGGCTGCCATTGTAGTACACCCGTTAAATGGTAATGGAAATAGAGTGGATCATGAAGCTGAGTGGATAAGTAGGATGATGCTCTGCAGTAACTCGTGAAAACAAGTCCAGCGACTGGGGTATGGGTGAAAGAAACAGGGTACTGTTCTTTCGTAAATATCCCGTTTATAGATTAAAGATATGCCGCCAACACATCAAGCGATGAGTGGAATGAATCGTATTACGGCAGGACAGAGGTAACCCTGAGTGGTTGTCTGATTCCGGATGATCGCCACGGAGGCCGTTAGCTGGTACGGGCTGGTTACTTGGTTCGTGGAAGCACCTGTGATGGCGTGCTTACGTGGCATACATGGATATCGTAACCTGAGATAGTTATGATACACAGGCGTGTGATATTCAATCTTCCGTGGGGACAACAATATGATCAATCGAAGAAACTTTTTGGAGTCCATTGGCAGTGGAGCGATCGCAACTCCCGTACTCTGGGGCAGAGAGACAGGCCGTCCGCGCAAACGACTGGCGATCGTTACTACGGAATGGAGATTGCGCTCACATGCCTGGCATATGGGAACACGTTTTCTAGTGGGGTATCCCGTGAATGGGAAGTGGTACAATCCTCCCATTGATGTTGTTTCGGCCTATGTGGATCAGCAGCCTGATCGTGATTTAAGCCGGCGACGATCACGAGAATTTGGATTTCCACTTTATCCCACTATTGGGGAGGCACTGCGTTGTGGAGGTAATGAATTATCCGTCGATGCAGTACTCATTATTGGTGAGCATGGTGATTATCCACGTAATGAAATCGGCCAGAAACTTTATCCTCGTTATGAGTTTTTTAAAGACGTGGTGGAAGTTTTTCAGAAAGAGGGACAAGTGGTTCCGATTTTCAATGATAAGCATCTTTCCTGGAAATGGGAGTGGGCCAAAGAGATGGCCGATACTTCCCGAGCCATGCAATTCCCGTTTCTGGCAGGATCGTCCCTTCCAGTGACCTGGAGAATGCCTTCCATAGAGATGCCAATGGGAGCAGATCTGGAAGAAGTCATGTGTCTGGCTATTGGAGGAGTAGATAGCTACGATTTTCATGCACTGGAAGTGATCCAGTGTATGGCTGAGCGCCGACGTGGTGGTGAAACAGGGGTTGCGTGGCTGGAAGCGCTCCGTGGAGAGTCGGTATGGAAGGCAATGAACGGAGGATCCTGGCAGGGAGGAGGCTGGGATCCGGATCTGTTTCATGCCTGTTTATGCCGCAGTCAAACTCTGGCGCAAACCGATGAGTTCAGTCACCGTTATCCCACGTCCAGGCAGATTCAAGAATGGGTCAAGGATCCGGTGGCGTATCGTTTTCAGTATAACGATGGATTGAAGGCGACCATGCTTCTGATGAATGGCTTGGTAGGCGATTTTACATTTGCCGGCCGGATTGCCGGTCAATCAGAACCTCTTTCAACGTTGTTTTACCTACCTCCTAATCCTAATGTCGTGTATTCAGCAGCTCTGATGTCCAAGGTTGAGGAAATGTTTGTTACCGGTAAGGCTGCCTATCCTGTTGAGCGGACCTTGTTGACTTCCGGGTTAGTTACAGCCGGCATGCAGTCGCTTGCTGGCAAACAGAAGCGTCTGGAAACCCCTCACTTATCGGTTAACTATAAACCATCTCGGGAATCGACGTTCTGGCAGACGTAGGTCTTATGTTAATCCAACCAACATTCCAGGCGATCTGTTAACGGGTCTGCTGTTGCCTTTGTGTTCTTTAATACCGACTGAACAGGTGGGGCCTGCATTCTCACGCGGGACTCGACTCATGGGCGGTCCGTATTGGAATACCGTCCAATGCATAGGGATATCTATGTTGGTTGGATGTGACGACCTTAGCCGCATGCCGAACTACTCGTATCTATGTGACAGGATCCAGAAACTATCGGTGTAGCTTAAAAGGTTGTTTAAAGTAGAGCGTTTCTAGGCGTGAGATCGCATTAAGAGTACACAGAGAATCGTTAAGCAGGATGCACAACCGGCAATCACGATAAAACCCTTTTGAACACTTGAATTTTTAGCTACTTGCCCAACAATCAGAGGGATGACAGCCCAGCCTATACCACCGATGCAGAAGAACAGTCCAATGGCACGACCCTGCAGTGCCGCATTGGTATCGAGAACATGACCCACGAGCACGGCAATCAGTATCGGGAAAAGGGGACCGAGTATGGCGCCCGCTGCGAGCAATAAGCCAGCGGTAAGCTGGCCAGACTTACTGATAACCAAACCCAGACTGAATCCAATACACAGAATCGCCAGGAACACCGCTATGTGGTGATCATATCCGGCAGGAATCAAAAGCGCCGCTGCCAGTCGTGAAAGTGTGAAGGTGCCCCAGAATACGGACAGTAATAAGGAGGTCGTCTGGTCAGGCAGGTCTCGGTCTTTCATGAGGGTGGTTGCCCAGGTGGCTACGGTTGCTTCAATGGGGACATGAAAGAAGAAGGCAATACAGCAAAGCAATACAATCTTATCTCCGAGAAGAATCTGAAACGCGTTGTCCACGACTTCGGTAGATTCTGTCGTCAGCGGTTTCCAGTCGACTCCAAGGGACAGTAGCAATGGAATGGCGATAATCGCAGCAAAGGCCAGAAAAGTTCCCTTAAGGTCGAATGCTTTCAATGACCAGGCTATCGCGATTGGCATCACAAAAGCCCCTAAGCCAAAAATGAAATCTCCGAGGTTCATGGCAAAAGAGAGGGGGGCATCGTCTTTGAGCGGGAGAAAGGCAGGTCCCTGTAATGCATTGAGTACATTAACCATCGCCGACCACCCGGTGCCCAGTAGCAAAACCGAAATAAGGGCCATAAGATACGACCGTACGTGGGCCAGTACGCAGACACTGGCGATGAGCAGGATACAACCTAAGACAACCACAAACTTTTTTCCTTGGCTGTCTGCCAGAATACCAGCGGCAAACGCCATCGGGATCAGAGTGAAGCCAAAGATGCTCACCAATCCTCCTACCTTGCCTTCGTCAATGTTCAGTCGCTCCGAGAGGGGAACCTTGATACTTCCCAGTAGGGCATGGCACATGCCGGCGGCGGTCAGGGCGGTGATCTGCATCATCGTAAGTGTGCTCATAATTAACCTGTTCGCGAGATTAGGTAGTGCAGTGAGTGGGTGAAAAACCGCAACCGGTCTACGCCTTGTGTGGGTTGCCGGTAACGTAATGTACTGTTTCAAGTTTTGGTTTGCGAGTCATTTATGTCATTACAGTTTACAGGTATTATTTGATTACATCCGTACCTTGTTCCTGGTTGGAAACACGGAACCAATATGTGTTCCATCAGTGAAGGATATCGATTTACTGAATCAGACCGGGAAATTAATGGTTAAGAACAGATTGGTATTCCTAATCCGGTCATGATTTCAGGTGTCACATTCCATATTTGTAAAAAGGTTCGGGTGTTTATGATAATGATGTAGATAACAGGGCTGTGGAAAGGTCCGTTGCGGGTCGAACCTCTTATCGCCTATTATCATGAAAGATACTACCCGGCATCCCGTTTAATGCACCTGAGAGTTTGAGAGGATAGAGAATCGGTTGATGAATCTCAGAGAAGGACAGACAGCTACCATAGATCGGGTGACCGGAGAAGACGCCACGGCCATTCGACTGATGGAAATGGGCTTTGTTTCCGGAGTGGAAGTGCGCTATGTGGGATGTGCTCCATTGGGGGATCCCCTCGAGTTTGAAATACTGGGCTTTCGAATCAGTTTGCGTCGTAGAGAATTACAACGGATTCTCTTTCGTGAAGGTTAAATGAATGTAGCCGTGGTTTTCTTTCCAGATTTTGAGTGGACTCAATGATGAACGAGGTCACGGTTGTTCTTCTCGGTAACCCCAACACGGGCAAGTCTGCCCTGTTCAATGCCCTTTCAGGGTTAAACCAAAAGGTGGGACATTATCCGGGAGTAACGGTCGAAAAGAAACAGGGGCGTCGACGATTTCGCGAGACGTCCTTTACGCTGATTGACCTGCCAGGTACCTACAGCCTTTCTCCGCATTCTCCGGATGAAAAAATTACGGTGGATGTATTACTTCATCATGAGCCAGAGGTTCGACCAGATGCAGTTCTCTGCGTAGTGGATGCCAGCAATTTAGCACGCAATCTGTATGTGGTAACTCAGGTCATAGAGCTGGGGCTTCCTGTGGTGATGGCTCTGAATATGACCGATCTGGCCCGAAAGAAAGGGTTGACCATTGATGTGAGTGCTCTTGAAAAGCAGCTGGGTATTCCTGTTGTGGAGACACAGGCTAACCGGAAAATTGGAGTCGAATCACTGCTTGAGACGCTCTGCAGGCAGCCTGCAATCCCATCGCCTTGTGTTTCTTTTCCAAAAGCTTTTAATCAACAGACAGCCCTTTTGAAGGCGGCATGGGAGTCTGAAACGGGGGGTGTTCCTTCAGATTTTCTTGTGAGTCGGGTTCTGCTTGACACGACAGATTTTCTGCAGAGTTCATCTCAGTTTCCTTCTGGTGAAGCCTTCCGATTAAAGCTGTCGGATTCTCGGGAACAGCTCAAATCGCAGGGGCACCCTGTACCGGCAGTGGAGCCTATTTCCCGTTACGAGTGGATTCAGAAAATACTTCCTAAAGTCTTAACGACATCGGCAAAAAATCCATCGCAAAGAAGAACACGGATGGATCGGTTTCTCATGCATCGTGTTTGGGGTTCCTTGGTTTTTCTGGCGCTGATGGTGCTCGTGTTCCAGGCTGTATTTCAGTTTGCCGCACCGGCAATGGACCTGATAGATCAATTTTTCAGCACCTGTGGCGATACCGTAACTGCAATAATGGGGGAAGGGGCACTGACCTCCCTGATTGTAGATGGTGTGATTGCTGGTGTTGGGTCAGTAGTGATATTCCTGCCTCAAATCCTGATTCTTTTTTTCTTTGTGGGATGGCTGGAAGACTGTGGCTATATGGCACGCGCGGCATATCTCATGGACCGGATAATGGGGCAGGTTGGATTGAATGGAAAATCTTTTATTCCACTGCTTTCGTCATTTGCCTGTGCGATTCCTGGAATTATGGCAGCGCGCGTGATTGAGAATCGTCGTGACCGACTGGTAACCATGCTGGTTGCACCTTTGATGAGCTGCAGCGCACGTTTGCCTGTATACGTACTACTCACAGCGGCCTGCATTCCCAATAAATCCATTCTGTGGGGATGGTTGAACCTGCAGGGAGTGACACTGGTTGCCATGTATGTATTGGGAATTGTCGTTGCGGTAGGGGTTGCTCTTGTTTTGAAAAAGACGGTTCTTCATGGAGAGACCCCACCATTTGTAATGGAGTTGCCCTCCTATAAATGGCCCAACCTTTTGCTGGTGTTCCGTGGAATGGCACGGCAGGGGTGGGAATTTGTGAGACAGGCCGGTACTTTGATTTTTGCGGTCACCATACTGATATGGGCGGCCGGTTATTTTCCCCGTGATCCCGAATTGCCCCGAAAAATACGTGCTCAATATCCGCGTTTGAGCGAAATCCGCCAACAGATTGAAAAACTCGGACAGAATGTGGGAAGCACTGCAGGGCATGGAACTGACGGACTGGCAACGATTAAGGATCTAAAGGGAGAAGAGCAAAAGCTCGAAAGCGAAATGGATGCTGCTATTTCCGGATCGTATTTGCGGTCCAGTGTGTTGGGAAGAATGGGGCAGATCATAGAGCCAGTGGTGCGTCCATTGGGATGGGACTGGAAGATAGGAATTGCAGTCATTGCCTCTTTCCCAGCGCGCGAAGTGGTGGTGGGCACGATGGGGGTGATCTACAACCTCAGTGGAGATGAGGATGAGGAATCCCGAACTCTGAGGGAGCATTTGCAGGGAGCAACCTGGGATGATGAACCGGAACGCCCTGTTTTTACGGTTCCGGTAGCGCTGTCGATTATGGTGTTCTTTGCGCTCTGTGCACAATGTGTTTCCACTCTGGCTGTGATGAAACGGGAAACACTCACCTGGCGGTGGCCGGTGTTTACGTTTGTTTATATGACGACACTTGCCTATATTGGCGCTTGGTTGACTTATCGATCTGGAATCTGGTTTATGGACGGGTAAGCCCCATGGGTGAACACGTACAGAATTACGTTGTGTTACTGACAGTGCTGGCCGCTTTGTGTTATGTGGCTTACCGCATCAGCAAACTGTTCCGATCCTCTTCGTCCAGTGGATCTTGTGGCCACTGCATGAGCAAAGCGTGCAATGAAACCGAACAGGTAACCGAGTTGCATCAGATAGAATTCGAGCCGGCGATTCGTGACAACGTGTAAACTCATGATGTCGGCGTTCACCAGCTAGCCTTCACAGCTGGGGCTTCCTTTCGTTTTTCCGAGAGCTCTCGGATATGCCGGCTTTGCGTTTCAGATGTCTGGGATACTTTCAGTACAGGTGAGCATGGAGGAGTTGTAAGAGGCCTCATGAACAGTTTGTGGAGAGAGTTTTCAATAGGGAAATGTCACACGATTAATACGATTACAAGAAAATGAATGAGAGGGAAACCGATGCAGTCGAAGCAATTGAAGCGGGAATCTCGGATTCGACAGGTCATTCAGATGATGGCCATTCCAGGTAAGAGTGGTGAAGAGAAGGAAATTGCAAACTATATCACGAACCAACTGATTGGTGCCGGCGCTGATCGTCGTTCTATTAGGACCGATACGGCTCATCGTCGTACGGTTATCAAAGGAAATTGCGGAAATCTTATTTTCAAAATGCCAGGGACCTATCGAGCACCACGTCGAATGCTGAGTGCGCATATGGACACGGTTCCGATATGTGTGGGGTGTCAGCCCGTTCGAAAGGGAATGATTGTAACGTCAAAAGATCCCGCTACCGGTCTGGGTGCGGATAACCGGGCAGGGTGTGGAGTGATTCTTTCTGCAGCGCAGGAGATATTGAAAAACAAATTACCGCATCCTCCTCTTACCTTTGCGTGGTTTGTTCAGGAAGAGGTGGGGCTGCAGGGATCGCGTCATATGACCCAACGCGTGCTGAACAACCCCCAGCTAGCTTTTAACTGGGATGGAGGTTCTGCAACAAAAATGACGGTAGGTGCTACGGGAGGATATCGCATGCAGATTATAGTGCATGGCATTGCATCGCATGCAGGTGTTGCGCCTCAACGAGGAGTCAGCGCGATTGCTATCGCTTCTCTGGCCATAGCCGATCTGCAGCGAAACGGGTGGCATGGACAAGTTCAGAAAGGGCAGAATAAAGGTACTTCCAACGTTGGCGTGATACAGGGAGGAGCGGCGACGAATGTCGTAACAGACAGGGTCGTCGTTCGTGTTGAAGCCAGAAGTCACAGTCGGAGATTCAGGGAGCGTATCGTTCGAGAGATTGAAAGAGCTTTTAATCGCGCCGTCACACAAGTGAAGAATGATAACCGGGAAAAAGGAATGGTCGAGATTTCAGGACATCTTGATTATGAAGCATTCGTACTTAGTAAAAAGGAGCCTTGTGTTCGTATTGCACGGAATGTGATTCAGTCGAAAGGGGACGAGCCTGTGTTTGCAGTAGCAGACGGAGGTCTGGATGCAAACTGGATTACGGACCATGGGATTCCTGCTGTTTCCATGGGGGCTGGTCAGTTGAATGCGCATATGGTTTCTGAGTCACTTGATCTCAAACAGTATCTGATTGCTTGTGAAATAGGGCTATCGATTGCGACGGGTGAAGCCGGTTAAAGTGTTTCTTTCATGATGCCTTGAAGGTGTATGAATACCGGTCGGTGATTTGTGTTCAGCCGATCCAGGTGTCTACGATAGCCGTAACCCTTGCTGTAATGGATGTCGATAGCATGTGTGCGTGGCGCAGCATTACTGTTATTTGGCATCAAGCGAGGCGAGGTTGTACGGGGATTTGCGGATCTGAGCTGTTCCGTGAGCTATGTTTAAGAAGTGATGCCACAAGCTTATTCCCCTCCTGTTTCGGCACGTTATTGGGGGAAGCATTCATCATGGTTACAAACGGCAAAGATCGATGGTTCTGTCGCTAAAACCATACAGATAGTCAGAGGCGGTAAAACCGGTAGAGCCATCATGACGGTTTGATAATCCATTGGCAGCAATGATCACGCACGGAGGCGGGATAATATGGCATATGGCTAACACGTTCGACCATTCATAGAAGAGAGATATGATGGGTGACGATAATCAGAATACACGGTTATCCGGCTTTACTCGTAGAGACTTTGTAAAGGGAGCATTGGCTACAGCAGCGACGCCGGCAGTGTCGGCATCGGTAAATACATGTGATGACACCGCGAGGGCCACACAAAAAGAACTTTCCTGCTTTGGTTCTACGGTGCGGATGATCGATGCATTGAGGAAGAAACAAATTTCGTCAGAAGAACTGGTGAAGTTGCATCTCGAGCGAATTCAGAAAATCGATCCGGCCATTAATGCTCTGGTTGGAAGCTGTGCAGGTGCCTTGGATTTGGCCCGTGAGTCTGATCAGAAACGAATGGCTGGTGATGTATGCGGTCCACTGCATGGTGTGCCGATGACGATTAAGGATTGCTTTGATACGGTTGGTGTGGTGTCTTCGTGGGGGACAGAAGGCAGGAAAAATTTTGTGCCATCTCAGGATGCAACGGTTGTAAAGCGGCTGAGAGATGCTGGTGCCATCCTGCTCGGAAAAACCAATACTCCAGAGTTTACGCTAAGTTTTGAGACCTGGAATCGAATATACGGATTTACTCACAATCCCTACGATTTGAACCGTTCACCTGGTGGTAGCAGTGGCGGGGCGGCTGCGCTGATTGCTGCTGGTGGCACGCCGTTTGACATCGGAACGGACTATGCCGGTAGTATCCGTGTTCCTGCACACTTCTGCGGGATAACCGGAATCAAACCAACGGCGGGAAGTATTCCCCGAACGGGTCTATGTCTTCCAGCAGGTTTGATCAGTGAACACTTAAGTCACATAGGTCCCATGGCCCGCTATGTAGAAGATCTGCACTTATTGCTCCCTTTACTCTGGGGACCCGATTCAATTGATTCACACATTGTCCCTGTTCCATATCCAGCGACATGGTCATCTGACGCTGACGATTTGCGGTGTCTTGTGACCTTTGATAACGGGATAGCGACACCCACTACAGAAACACTTTCGGCTATTGATCAAGCATCGACAGTATTGAGAAAAAAAGGAATTCATACTACCGAAGGTCGGTTACCTTTCGCCGATCAAATATGGACCATTATGGAAGGGTACGGGAAAATAGCGACAGATGCTTCGGTATTCCTGCTTATGAAAGGAGCCGGTACGGATCCTGGTCGCAGTTCATTAAAATGGTTCCGAAAATTTCTCCAGTCTCTGATGGGGAGTCCTGGTTCACAGGATATTGCGGATCATTTTTCCCGTGTTGAACAATTTCGTTCAACTTTATTGAAAGAGATGTGCGAGTACGATCTGATTCTATCTCCAGTCAATCCGATTCCAGCACCGCTTCACCCTGAAGAAGGAAATGATCCATTTCCTATTGATTACGCTTCCTATACAGCCGTTTTTGATATCACCGGCTGGCCATCAGGGGTGGTGAGAGCGGGCACTTCACCCGAAGGATTACCTATTGGTGTGCAACTAACGGCCAATCCATGGCGTGAAGATCTGGTATTGGCGATTCTGGGCATACTGGAAGATGAGCTGGGTGGGTATCGGCCACCCGTGATACCGGTTTAGTCGTATGTTAAATCCCGAATTTTTAAAAGTACTTTCACGGTATAGCTTATTGTCCGAAAACTTCCTCATTTGACTACCATGGGCTCAGCGTTTACGCTTCGCTGACGAGAGAGGTTAATCTGTTGACCTGGGGGCGATTGAGATGGATTCGGAAAAAATACTCAGGACAGCTTTACGTATTGTGGGGACAGGATCCATGCTGGCAGTGGGTGCGGTAGTGATGCCGGGATCCTGGATGGCAGCTTTCCACCAGAAACTGGGATTGGGGCTGTTTCCTGACAGTGCGATTGTCGATTATCTGGCCCGGCAGCTGTCAGCATTTTATGTTGTTTTTGGCGGTCTTTTTGTGATGCTTGCATACGATGTTCGAGGCTATGCTAGGCTCATAAGTTACGTCGGCTGGGCTACGATCGGATTAGGAGTAGTATTCACAGTTGTCGATATTTTAGACGGTTTGCCTCTTTGGTGGATCGTTGCAGAAGGTCCTGGTGCCGTTGGATTTGGGGTAATGGTCCTTGCTTTACAGAGAAAAATAAGTCGCGATTCTGCATCGTTTACGACGTGATTACAGCAAGAATGCTTGTGTGAGAAGGTTGACTTCGAAGGTGCTGAACGAGCGCGTCAAACGCTGCCGTATGATTGATAAGAGAATCTCATCGTCCTGAGAGAACGTCTTTCAGACGATCGATAACGATGACCAGTTCTTCTTCGCTGACATTCAGAGGGTCCACGGCGAGGTCATCCGGATTGCCTAGGGAATGCAGGAAAATAGGAGGATCCCCCTGGGCCATTATTTGCAAAACTTCATTTCTTGAGGGCCCTGGATAGTCAGGAAGAAAGTGAATAAGTGCCGTGGGGATCAGGTAGTCGTGTGAATCGTGTTTGACACGGACCTCTAGCCCGGGAATGTTCTCGAGCGCGTCGGTAACCGCTTGTCCCATTGCGTAATAGCGGTCTGTTTCGGCTTGCTCGTCTTCCTTGACAAAGATTTCCAGCGCAGTGATCAGTCCGATGATTTCTTCTTTGGAAACTTTCATTCCACGGCCAAGAAAGGGATTGGGACTGGCATTGGCCATCGCTGCCTCAATCAGGTCACTTCTGCCACAGAGGATGCCGGTTCCTTGAGGGCCACGGACACCTTTGCCGCCACTATAGATTACCAGGTCAGCACCTTCTGCAATAAAGCGACGCAGATTGGCTCGGGGCGGAATGAAACTGGCGGCGTCTACGATAACCGGCACGTGATACCGATGTGCAATTTCGCATACCTGATTCAGCGGTAGTGCGAGACGAGAAAGAAAGGGTGAAAACAGGTAATTTACGGCAGCTGTTTTGTCGCTGAATGCGGATTCAAATTCCCAGGGGGAACAACGCCTTCCCTCTCCAAAATCGACCAGTTTTGCCCCGGCAGCACGATAACACTGGTCATAGAGAAATCGCTGGCTTTTGTGGACAAGAATTTCATTTTTCAGGTTCTGAGTGTCGGGTAGTTGATTCATTTTTCCTGGATCAGATCCGGCGATACACGCTGCTGCCTGAAGCGTCATTCCGCTGGCTGCACCACCGGTAACCAGCCCTGCATCCGCACCTGTAAGATCCGCAATAATACGTCCTGCGGCCAGATTGAGTTCTTTCATATCGACCATGACCGATGCAGCTTTGTTCATGGCATCCATGACTTCCGGACGCAGTTTCGTACCTCCGTAAGCCGTGGTGGATCCTGATGCAGTGATTGCGGGCTTGACGTTGATAGATCGATAGAGGGCTTTGGCTTCTTCTAGAAAAGTCATGATCATGCTCCTGGTGAAAGTCGGATTATACCAATCGGAAAGAAGGTTGGTGAGATGATTTTGTAATCCTGTAATCTACCGTGATAATTTGAGAGATATCATTTCTGGAAAACATCGTTAGAGGTGACGGTCTGTCATACGATTGATGCTGTTTGATTTGTGACGGTCTTGTTTCGGTTTTGAGACCATGGTGGTTTTCTGAGTGTCTCAGTTGGTAATATGATGTCCAGCTAACCGATGTACTGTTCGCAAATTTGGAAGGAACCGTATGAGCACATATCAGAAATGGTGCCTTCCGATCATGGTGAACTGCGTGTGTAGTCTGAAACCTGTCATGCAACAGCGGGCAAAGATCGTACCTCTTGCCAGAGGGAAAGTTCTGGAAGTCGGGGTAGGTACGGGTTTGAATCTTCCTTATTACAGGAGTTCGGAGGTATTGCAGTTGTGGGCCATGGACCTTTCCAAAGGGATGATCAAGTGGGCGGGCAGGCAGGTTGAGCAATCAGATTTCAAGGTTCACTTGCTTCGAGGCAGCGCGGAACGTATCCCACTAGAAGACAATTCTATGGACACGATTGTTCTGATGTACACGTTATGCAGTATCGTTGAAGTAGAAATGGCAATTACCGAGATGCGTCGAGTACTCAAAGACAGCGGAACGCTGTTGTTTTGTGAACATGGGTTAGCGCCGGACAAACAAACACGATGCTGGCAGAACCGGTTGAATGGAATATGGGGTAGATTGAGTGGTGGTTGTCATTTAAATCGCCCTATACCTGCTTTGCTGGAACAGGGAGGTTTCTGCCTTTCTGAAATGGATACGATGTATTTGCCTGGTTGGAAGCCTTTCTGCTTTAACTATCGCGGAATAGCACATGCCTGAGAGAAGCGGGTTCTGATGTTCCGACGAGGCGAAACGGATGAGGTATCATGCAAACCCATAAGACAGGAAGTGGTTGTTTATCAGGATCACAGACTCTGGCGCTAGGGGGATCAATATGAATGAAAGTATACACCTTCTGAAATCGACTGTTCCGGAAACCAGCGGACAACTGGAGTTGGACGGTCTGGAAAAAACCGTGCAGATATTTCGTGATCCATACGGTATCGCACATGTCCTTTCTGAAACGAGTCAGGATGCTTTTTTTGCACAGGGATTTGTGACCGCGCAGGATCGTTTCTGGCACATGGATTGTGATCGTCAGCGGGCTTACGGAAGATGGTCAGAGTGGATGGGAGCTTCCACCTTATCTCAGGACCGAATGATGAGGAAGTTCCAGATAGCCACAACCGTTAAACAGGACTATGAATCGGCAAGCAAACCAGCGAAAACTATGCTGGATGCTTATGCACTAGGGGTCAATGCTTTCCTGGACAGTGCAAGGGCACGGCCTGTTGAGTATGAGCTGTTGGCGGCTGATCCTGAGCGATGGCAGCCCTGGGACGGACTCGCGGTTTTTAAAGTTCGGCACATTTTGATGGGAGTTTTCGAAGGTAAATTGTGGAGATCGCGACTGATTCAGATATTGGGTGCAGAAAAGGCCAGTCAGTTGCTTCGGGGCTATCAACCAGGACACCTCATGGTGATGCCTCCTTTGTCAGAATATCAGGGGGCACAACTTGAAGGTTTGGAAATTCTGAGTCAAGGACTGGAGCATCTTCAATGGCTTCAAAGCGATCCTGACTGGGGAAGTAACAACTGGGCGTTATCCGGATCCCGCACGGCTTCTGGAAAGCCTCTTCTTGCAGGAGATCCGCATCGGTCACTGGATGTTCCCAACGTCTACTACCAGAATCATATCGCCTGTCCGGATTTTGATGTGATCGGCCTTTCTTTTCCCGGGTGCCCGGGTTTTCCTCATTTTGGACACAACGCTCACGTTGCCTGGTGTGTAACGCATACGGGCGCGGATTATCAGGATGTTTATGTGGAACAGTTTCAGCAGCAACAGGAGGGCCTATGTCATGCCTGCCAGGGACAATGGAAGCAGACCCGGATTGTCTCGGAAGTGATTCAGGTGAAAGATGGGCCTTCCGAAGTACTCGACGTGAAAATTACCGATCATGGTCCCGTCATCATGGAATCTTCTGATGGCCATCATGGAATGGCTTTGAAATATACTGCGACATCAGATGTAAACCGTACGGCAGATTGTCTGGTAGAGATGTTGTACTCAGATTCGATAGACCGCCTGGATCGTTCCATGCGTGAATGGGTGGATCCCTGTAACAATTTTCTTTTTGCGGATGTTCACGGTGATATTGGATATTTGAGTCGCGGTAAAATCCCTCTGCGTTCAGAAGACAACGCCTGGTTACCAGTACCCGGGTGGACAGGATCTTTTGAGTGGGAAGGAATGATTCCTTTTGAAGATATGCCTCGAATCAGAAATCCCGAATCAGGATGTATCGTGACGGCTAATAATCGGGTAACGGGAGAGGACTACCCCTATTATATCGCGCTGGATTATGCTCCAGAGTATCGGGCAAGAAGGATAGCAATTCGTCTCCAGTCTATTTCCTCTGCCTCCGTTGAAGACATGCTTTCCATTCATGCGGATCGCGTCTCTATTCCGGCACAAACCTACTGCGCTGCGCTGCCTTCTGGAGACGGGTTAGATCTCCAGACTGCAGAGGCCTTGTCGATTCTAAAAGACTGGGATGCTTCGATGGATGTCGATTCGGTGGCAGCTTCCATTTACAGTGCCATGCGTAATCGGTTACATGAAAAGGTTTTGAATTATTGGCTGGGTCCACTGTACAAGGAAGCGATGGAGGCTTCTGGGCGTGGTGCACCGGGGCACATCCGTCAGCTAACGTCTGCTTTAGTTACGATGGCGGCAAACCGTGATGACACGAGACTTCCGCCCGGAGAAAACTGGACAGACCTATTATTGCAATCACTGACTGAAGGGGTGGAAGATCTCAAGCAAAGATGGGGTGAAAACATGAGTTCATGGCAGTGGGGACGTGGGCATCACACACGGCCAAACCATTCCTTGACAGCGCTGTTTCCCGAATGGAAAGACCATCTGGATCCCTTGCCAGTGCCTGCAGGGGGAGATGGGGATACACCTCAAGCTGCCGGTTATGCTTATCAAGATCCTTTTGTCATGACAAGTACTTCGGTAGCACGTTATGTTTTTGATACCAGCAACTGGAATCAGTCCAGGTGGATCGTCCCGCTGGGTAATTCCGGTAATCCTGGCAGCAGACATTATTCTGATCAGAGTATATTGTGGGGTGAGGTCAAAACCGTGCCGATGTGGTATGACTGGAAAGACATCGAAAAACAAAGCCAATCTACTCAGCAGTTAGACCCCGTGCACGCATAATTCCAAATTCCGACGCACTTGAAAGAAGAGGCCGTTAACATGTCCAGTCCTTATGATGGATCGGCTCAGCAGTACGATGTGATGGTAGAAAAATCGCACATGGTTCCGATGCGCGACGGCACGATGCTGGCTGCCGACTTGTATTTTCCGGCGAATGGAAGCCAAAGGCAGGGAGGCCCCTTTCCCGTCATTCTGGAACGGACTCCCTACGACAAGTCGACTGCCAGGCAGGTTACAAAAGGAAAGTATTTTGCACGAAGAGGGTATGTTTGTGCGGTTCAGGATGTACGCGGTCGATTCCAGTCAGAGGGTGAATGGTATGCTTTTGCAGAAGAGGCATCAGATGGTTTTGATACGGTGCAGTGGCTTGGAAACCAATCGTGGAGCAACGGTAAAATTGGCACCATGGGGGATTCCTATGCCGGTAGCGATCAGGCCGCACTGGCCACGTTGAATCCTTCGTGTCTGGAGACCATGATTGTAGCGGTTGGTGCCTCTAATTATTATCACAGTTCCATGCGGCAGAATGGAGCGCTGGAACAGCGTTTCCTGATATATGCGTTTCGTATGGCGATCACCAGTAAAGAAGCGGCGGCGGATCCCTCTCTGAAGCAGGCACTGAGTCGACTGCTATCGGAGGAGATGGGGCAGGTGGTTCGGACCTTTCCGCTGGAACCTGGTCAGACCATTCTGCGTCGAATTCCATCTTATGAACGCTGGGCTCTGGACATTCTGACGCATGGAGAATATGGCGATTACTGGAAGCAGCGGGGCTATGCTCCATCGGAGTATTACGAGCAACATGCAGATGTTCCAACATTGTATCTGGGAGGCTGGTATGACTCGTATGCACGTAATACCTGTGAAAGTTATGAGCAACTCAGCAAGATTAAAACCACATCTCAGAAACTGCTTATGGGCCCCTGGACACACGGGGCCTATGAAGTAACGTACTCTGGTGATATGGATTTTGGTCAAGAGGCTCATATTCACTATCTCGATCTCAAATTGTCCTGGTTTGATCATTACTTGAAAGGACTGCACACTGAGGTCGCGGAGTGGTCGTCTGTTCGTTACTTCTGCATGGGCACAGGTACGGGTAAAATCAATGATGAAAATCGATTGGATCATGGCGGGAACTGGCGGTCATCCAGTGACTGGCCTTTGCCGGACACCCGGATGACTCCCTATTTTTTTCACGAATCTGGCAGGCTTAGTCCGGATGCTCCTGATGAAAGTCATTCCGGATCGAGCGGGTTTACTTATGACCCTCTCAATCCGGTTCCTACGATGGGTGGCGGAATTTCTGCAGCGGAGCCCATCATGCAGCCGGGTTCCTTTGATCAACGAAACGATCCGCGTTTTTTCGGATGTGAAGGTACGATGCCCCTGAGTACCCGGTCAGATGTGTTGAGTTTTGAGAGCGAACGATTGAAACAGGACATGGAAGTAACCGGTTCTATCGAGGTCCACCTCTGGGTGTCTTCTACAGCAGTGGATACGGATTTTACCGCTAAGCTGGTGGATGTCTATCCACCTGTATCAGATTATCCTGACGGTCTGGCGATGAATATAACAGATTCGATCCTTCGTGCACGTTACCGCAAAAGCTGGGAAAAACCGGAATTGATGGAACCAGGTAATCCTTACCTGCTGGTGTTTTCTTTATATCCAACTTCGAACGTCTTTAAGCAAGGGCACCGTATTCGAATCGATGTCAGTAGTAGTAACTGGCCTCGTTTTGATGTGAATCCCAATACCGGGGGAAAACTCGGTCGCAAACAGGGGCATCGACTGGCCCATCAGGTGATTTTTCATGAACCTCAGCGTCCCTCTCATGTCGTGCTTCCCATACAGGTGAGCAATGAGGATGAAGAAGCCGCGCAAAACGACACATAGATCCGGTGATTCGTCCGACGGATAATTGGAAACGTTGTCAGTCAATATAAGGTGGCGCAAGCCGCCACCCGGACCAGTATCGCCTTCATGACAGACGCCGGCTATGCGAGTTCAGCAAACACGTTTCGAATGATGAAGGGCGTGTTGTCTGCTCATGACTTATGAAAACGTTGTTTACCAGGATTGGCATTCTGGAGTAGTCCAAAAAGGAAACTGGCCACAAGGCCGACCAGTGTAAAGACAGTCAGGAGCATAAAAACATGCTGGTGCCCAGCAGTCCCGGGATTACGATCAATCAGCCAGCCAGCGATAGGCGGAACAAAAATGTCAGGAGCAAAACCGATGAGTGAAATAAGTCCAACGGCCGTACCGGTGATGTGCAGCGGAACCGCACCTTCTTCCAGTAAGGTGAAATAGATGCCTCGGAGCGCGAAAATGGCAGTACTGGTCGGGATTATTTGCAACCATAGCATCCAGGCTCGATTCGGATCCGGAACGAGCCATCCCAGACAGATGTGACAGCAAAAGAGAATCAGGAAATTCCAGAAAATGAATCGGGAAGGACGAATGTAGTCTACAAGTAATCCGGCGGTAACGGCTGCCAGCGGGCGCATCCAAAAGAACACACCAGTGACCCTTGCCCCTTCGAAGGCACTCATATGATAGGCATCTACCGCAAAGAGGGAATAGTTGTCACTGCCTCTATAGACGCTATAAGCAGAGATTACAATGGTCGCTTGAAGCCATATGGTGGGCATCCGCAACACCCGGGAAAGCTGAGACCATTCGAAGGTATGGGAACGCGGTGAGATTGCCTGAACGGAACCAGAGTCTGTCTTGTTATGTGAGATGGACGGATGGGAAGGTCCGGGAAGTAGCCACCATACCAGGACCGCTGCAATTAGAGGGATGACTGCGTAGACCAAGATCACAGAACGCAACCCATGGGTTGTCCCATCCATATTGCTGGAGTCCGCGGTCCATTGGTAAATCATCAGTGTAATTTCTGCTGTAAGGGCGGCCATGAGTCCACGTCCGGCCTCGAGTATCCCGAAGGCCTGTCCCTGAGCGAACGGTCCTCCCCACTCACGGGTGGAACGGATTAACGCTCCCCAGAAAAGCATACATGTCGTCAGCCCCCAATATCCCCAAAGACAGACAAGAGGGATGAATCCTGTCAAGGTTGTAAAGTAGAATCCTCCTAAAGCGGTAGATACGAGAGAAAGGATCATGAGGCTACGGGCAGAATAACGGTCAGCTAACACTCCTCCGGGGAAATAACCCAGCAGGGCAACCACACCTAGGACGGACATTACCATCCCGATTTGTGTGTTCGAGATACCGAATGAGTCGATTATCATCGGTCGGAATTGAGAGGGAAAACGATATGGAAGTCCGTAGATTGCCGAACCGGAAAAGAACAGCGAAAAGAGGACGAGTCCGCGTTGCAGGGACGAAAGTGGCATGGAGGACTCTATAATCCCAGGCGGGACAAGTACGATTTGGAGGAAGTGTCATTCACCGTCCGTCATCGGGACCCAGGACGTACGCCATTCTGAGGGTGATTGGGTTAGTTGCACTTTCGTAGATGGTAGCATTGTGATCTTGCGCATTCCATATTCCGGATAGGGCAGGAATCGTTTTCTATAGTTCAGCAATATACTGCATGCGAGGTGAAAGGTTGATAATTTTCTTCCGAAGGTGGCGGGTCACGATGTGGTGTATTCATCCGGAGATGGTAGTTCGGTCAGGTCCAGACACGGACATGTGTAATCCGGTTGAAAGCGATGACAGTGCTGACACCAGTTGGAGTTCTGATTTGTTTGTTGTGTGTCAGACAGATGTTGTTACGAGTTGCGGTTGAAGTAAATCAAGGTGGGGTTGTCGGAACCGGCGTGGAGAGGTGGGACAATGTCTCGAGTTACAACGCTGTCCGTTACAAATGAGTGATCACTGTCTGAAACTGGATCGAAATGTTTGGCTAGGCCACCTGGCAATTACGAGGAGCGATTAAGCAGCTCTGAA
>CAXEIY010000014.1:0-7515 GCA_963996245.1 uncultured Planctomycetia bacterium
ATGCTCGAAAGCCAGGAAGATCCTCTTCCTCGTGAGGCCAGCGCGGAAAAAGGAAAACTACTCTTCGAGGCGGCCGTTGAAAAAACTACTGAATTCCTTCAAGGAATGATCGACGGTCACAATCGAGAGTTACAACCGCACCTGTTATCCAGGCAATTGGATCCAGGCGGTGTGCGCAATAACACCTGAAGCTCCCCATCGTTACCCAACATCCAGATCGACAAGGAATCCTGCCGGTGAAATCACTGCCTAGAAAAACCGGACGCCGTCCTTTTCTGAATTGTGCAATCAGTACTTGCTTCATGTCGCATTCCTACTCGTTTAGCAGAGGTATGTTAATGGCAGAATTACCTGAGGCTCCGTCTTTAAATCCGGCACTACCACCTCCTTTTCCCCTATACGATGTATCAGGAACGCACTATGAATGCGGCATTCAACATGGTGAACAGGCTAGCGTCCATATTCACAAGCACCTCGAAAGCATGGTCGATTCACTCGGGCTCAGTCGCGACACAATACGTCAACGTGCCCTTGGTTTCCGTCCTCTGTTCGAAGAGCACTGCCCTCATCTATGCGAAGAAATTCAAGGACTCGCAGAAGGTGCCAGGATTAAACTTGCAGACGCTTACGCCGTGAACATACGAGGCGCGCTCAACTTCACTTCGGACGGCGGCTGTACCGCCTTTGCCGTTCAGGGCAAGGGAACTGCCGGCGGTGACCCTTTAATCGGACAAAACAGTGATATGTTACCCACCGTTATCGATCAAGCCTATGTGCTGCGCATCCGTCCTGCAGGTAAACCCGCCTGCCTTATCTGGACCTTCGGAGGCATGATCGGTTATCACGGGATTAATGACCAGGGGATAGCCCAGTTTGCCAATGACATCGGAGGCGGCCCCGTACCACGCTTCGGGTTCCCCCACTATCCGCTGAAACGCCTCATGCTGGAAAGAACCCGCGTCAGCGAACTGGTCACACTCGTTCAATCAACACCGGTGTGGATCAGCGGAAACTATGTCGTATCAGACAAGGAGGATCACATTCTCGATCTGGAAGCAACTCCGGAGCATGTCGAAATCGTTACCGATCAGGGCCGTGGTTTTCTTGCCCACGCCAATCATTTCCTGAGTGCCAAGTACGCTACTGGAGATAACTTCCGACAGTCAGCGATCGACTCTTTCATGAGGCAATATCGAATGGAAAAGTTACTCCGTTCCAAGTTTGGACAATTGGATCTCCAGATGGTGAAAGACCAGATGCGTACGTCTGGTGGAAGCCCTACCGGAATCTGTCGCAAGGCCCGTTCAACCGATCTTTCACAAGGTTGGGAAACGGCCGGGATCACGGTCGCATCGATTATTGCTGAACCCACCAAAGGACAACTGCATATAGCCCCAGGAAACCATCCAGAATCCCGTTTCACTCAGTATTCGTTCACGGGCTAAGCCGGCCATCTACCACGATCACCAGTTTGGAACTTAAGGCAGCGAGTCCAGATAACTCAACAAATCGGCCATTGCTTTGATATCCAATTGCTTTTCAAGCCCTTCAGGCATATAGGATAACCCTGTACTGAATAGCGATTCCACATTCGTCCTTTGTACCGTAACAGGCATACCGTCAGGAAGCCGTAACACCAGTGTATTTGCGGTTTCTGTTTGAAGCAGACCCGATAAGACACGGCCATCTGCCAGGGTGAGAACATAGCTAAGAAAGGCAGGTTTCACCTCACGATTCGGGTCCAGAATATTGACTAAAACACTTTCCAGTCCGCGATTGCGTATCGATTTAAGGTCAGCTCCCAAAGCCTCCCCCTTACCTTCGAGTTGATGACACTTAGAACAAGCGGTACGAAACACCTGTTTTCCCTTATCCGGACTACCCCTCAAGGACAGTGATTCCCGATAGCGCTGTATCACTTCTGTTTTCTTCAGGGAACTCACACGGGAAAACAATTCGCGTACCTTCTCGGCAACATCAGGATCCGGATGTTTCTCCAGTAACTGAATCCTTCCTGGACCCAGCGAATTGGTTGTCATTTCTCCATTTTCCACCGCGGTCAAAAACTGTTTCACCCAGGAGGGACGAGAAAGGATCGTCTCCATAGCCTGATTTCGAACATCAGGGCTCAATTGTTTTAAAGCCGTTATTATCATAGCTGCGACGGCGATATCTTCGAATCGACCTAGTGTTTTCAAGGCTACAAGCTGAATCGGTTTCGATTCAGAAATGTGTAACAATTCAACAAATAGCTCATTGACCTTTTCAAAGGAACCGAATCGAAGTCGATCAATGGCTTCTATTCGTTGCGAATCTGACAAGGTTTTATCTCGTGATCGCGAGACAGCCTCACGCACGACGCGGTTAACAAACGTATTCAATTGACCGCTAGATTCTTTTACTATCGCTTTCCGACTCTGAGCTGATACGGCATCAAGAAGTGATAGTAACATCGTTTCACGAATTGGTTCGTCCAACAACTCCATGACGGTATGCCACACTATATCAACTTGCCGTTGCTGACCTTGGCGTCCCATCTGTTGAATCAGATCCAGCAGAAACGACTTGCCGGATTCTGAATGAAGTAGACTCCTATTATTCACAAGCGACTTGAAGACATCCGCTCCAGCCTCATGAATTGAACACAGCAATGCAAATCGCATCCATGGCAGATGTCTCTCCGCATCTATCATCTGCAAAAGAATAGGATGTTTTACATCCGGACGAAAGGCACCCAATGATAACGCAAGTTGAAAACGGACTCGAGGGGAGGGATCGCTGGCCAGTCGCTCAAGACAACTCTCCAATGCCTGCCTATCAGAAAAGGTTTCGGCCAACCGGAGTGCATGTACCCTCACTTCCGGATGAAGGTCACTAAGCGCCTTTTGAACCAGGGAAATATCCAGTTCTCTCATACCTTGCAGGGCGTACAACGCCGTAATGCGACCTACCGGCGACACTGACTCTAAAGCCCGTTTCTTCAATGGCTTGATGACATCATGATCTTGTCTCGAATAGAGCAGCCGACTTGCCGTGTCCCGATGCCAACCATTAGGATGATCCAGAAGTGACACCAGCTCCAGGCTGGACAAGTCACCCAGTCTCGGAAAATCGCTGTGCGTACTGTCACGCGGCACTATCCGATAAATCCGGCCCCGGTTGTTACCCCCTACGGGGTTAACAAATGAAAGAAATTCTGCAGGCAGGAATGCCGCCCCTTCAATCAAGCCGCGATACATATCCATTACGTAAAGCATGCCGTCAGGACCATTTGAAAATTGTACCGGACGAAACCATATATCACGTGATGCGAGGAATTCAGACTGATGATCCATCCTTTGAATCTTGCGTTCAAGAGAATCGGTATCGGCTCTGGCACGAAACACCAGGTTATTGGCAACATCACCAACGAATAGATTTCCTCGGTATCGCTGTGGCCAGCCATTCCCTCGATAGACAGTAATCCCGGTGGCACCCGTAAAAAATCCAAAAGGCGCACCTCCTTCATCTGAGCCACGAAATCGTCCCTGACGTCTCAGTCGGGTGCGGAGAACTCGCCAAGGTTCATCCGGACTGATGCGGTACAACTTCGTAAATTTTCCTTCCGGAGCAAGACTAATCGCCGGATTCGGAGCCCTTACAAATGGATTGTTCTTGAGATACCGATCGTCATACATCAGTGCCTGTGCAGGAACACTGTTGGAACAAACGAACTTATACCCCCAATCATCCATACTCATTCCGTGTTGGCCCCCACCGCTGGTCAATTGAAACTGCGATGGCTTACGCGGGTCAAAGATAACACCGCGACCGCGGACGGAAATACGTTTGTCGGAAATCGCGCCTTGTTCACCTATATCTCCACCGGCAAGACTGGTGGAAAGGTGAAATCGAAGATCCAAACCCCATCGGAATGAATTCAGCTGCGCCTCACCAGCATGATCTTTTCCAAAACCATCTAAGACGACTTTGCGCAGGTCGGCGGTACCATCGCCATTGGTGTCCTTGAAAAAAAACAAGTTCGGTGCAGCGCCGACAAACAGACCTCCATCCCAACATGCAAGAGCCGTGGGATAGTCCAGATCATCGATAAAAACCGTACTTCTATCCATTAACCCGTCATGATCCGTGTCTTGCAGCAGTCGTATTGACCCTTTCTGCTTGAAGTCTGCAACAGCATAACCATTGTATTGAGGTAACTCGACAACATAGAGTTGCCCGTTTTCATCGAAGGCCATCGCTACCGGATCACGGATCAAAGGTTCCGATGCGACCAGTTCCAAACGGAATTCCGGATGCACCACCATTTGTTTCATCGACTCTTTTGGTGACAGTGGCTGTACATGTTGTAACTGAGAGGCCAGTTTCTTGATTACCGCATCTTCTTGTTGATGGTCTGTACTCTGCCCCTGTAGAACTGCGCTTAGAGCAGCTAGAATCCCAAGAACTACCGTTATTTCAAGTTTCCTCGACCAACTGCTAAAAACCATGGAAATGGTTCTCCCGATTACGCATTTCCGCCTCCAGGTAAGAAGCAGAATCCGTATCACGTAACGTCTCCAGCTACACATGTTTCACTTCAGATCAATCAGCGGCATCGGCTGATCGATCCGGAACCTTCTTGCCGTGCGTTTGTCAAGCTTGTTATAAGCGATGGTTTTCGGTCCACTTCATGCCTCCGCTGCATACCACTTAAATGCGCAGGTATTTGTCCCGCCATCCGTGACTGAAATAGCAGTATATGCGATTAACTCATTCACAGCGGCACGCACAGGTCTACCTTAATGGCCAATTGAATTCAGTAAACCAAACAATATGCATGCCGTGATAAGCAGGGCGGTACCCACCAGCATCACCGCAGTGAAAGTACCCATCCGAAGCCGTTTGTCAGTATTGAAAGCCAGATACAAAATACCCACCATGAGAAGTGGAGTATTAATGGCTCCGTTAATCCACTGTCCAACAATAACCAGGCGAGCAGGACTCGCGCCAAACAAGGCGGCATACAGCGAAATGAGCAAAAAAGCGATCAGATAAAGATTCTGAAACAGACGATTGTACCGGCGTCGTACCTGACTATCCTGAAAGTCGAATATTCCCAGGCTCGAAAGCAGGTCTGTCCACATACGGCCCGATGCAGCTACCACAACGACAATCGTGGAAAAAAGAGTACAGAATCCTCCAAACATAAATACACCGTAAGACCAGCCACCGTAGGTTTCGGTATAGATCTGGGACAGCTGTTCCACCACTTTCATACCACTAGGAATCTCACCTTTCTTGTGGAGGATAGCACACCCCACCAGAAAGTAAGCTGCCGTAATGACGGTAGCCAGCAGCGTTGCCACTCCCGCATCGAGCTGTAACACTCGAATCCAACCGCGTGCACGATCAACCCAACCTTCTTCCTCGGCTGGACCAACATTGTCTGCGTATCCTTTCTCCAAAATCCAGTACGGGTACATAAACATCTCATTGGCCGTCGTGCCCAACGCCCCGAGCAAACTGATAACCGCAAAAAGAACCGCCTGCCGGCTTCCTATTTCTCCCAGTGAAAACGTCATACCTTTCATCACATCCGAAAAGGCAAGTGTGTATTCAGGATTCGGTTTAACAATTAACAACACCAGCGCAATGACCACAGACAGGCTGAATCCACATACCAATATAGCAATCAGCTTTTCAAGAAAAGCGTAGAGGCTGAACCACAGAACACCTCCGACAATTCCAAAAATTACAAAACTCCAGATGGTCGTCGAAAATGCGGCATTGTCCCCAAGTGGCATTACACTCGTAAACAATCCTGCTGTCGCGGCCATGATTCCACCAACCGTAACAACCGAAAGGGTGTAACCCACGATATAGAGTATTCCAAGGATATTGGTTCCACGTATCCGAGGTCCAGGAAGGTGGTTGAGCGCCTGAATCGTTGTGCGATTATGGACCAGACAGTACCGTCCCAATTCCACCTGTAGGAAATACTTGATGACGCAACTGAGAATCACGGCCCAGAACAGAATATAGCCAAACGTGGCCGCCTGGACTGGAACGTTGATTAGTTCCCCGGATCCGATAACCGACCCACTGACAACAATCGCCGGTCCGATCGCGAGTAACATACCTCCCAGACGTCTGGGGGCGGGTCGCCAGTTTTGATTTTCCGTTGACATTTTGTGATCCACTCCTGCCTGTGAAATAAGGGATGCCGCCATTGTTCACGGCAAAGCGGGGATTGCAAGCGCGGAATGAAGAAGTTTTGGAAAGTTATTCCTAAACCGGCTTCAGATTGCCGTTTTCCATCGGGCTATGATCGTTCTTCGAAGACATCCTGTCGTCTCACCATGGAGAATCAAGGTTTCGACACACTGACCCGGCAAAGCATACAAAAGAACTAGGTCACATTACAGAAGGTTAACTCCGCCAGGTATCAAGACATGGAACAATGATGGTGAAAGTGTGATCCCTCCATCAGCGATTACCCATCCTGCTGATCGTCTTCTTCTATGGAATCAATTAAAGCATACTGGGAAACGAGATCACTCCGGTCCCCCTGGAAGGAGGCTGCTGGTACGGTTTCTCCGAGACACCGATCACGAGTTTCGGACCAGGTGTAGACCGTATCACCAGAAGTCAGAGGGTTGCCTCTGGACTCGGATGCGGAATAAGTCCGTGAATGTGTGTCCAACAGCAGATCTTCACCAGAACTGGAACTGATAGTGGAGTCGCCAGTAAAGTCACCCCCAAAGATTACGTACGATTCTCCTTTTTTACTGGCTGCTTCCGGAGCACCGATGATGATGTCGTCGTAACCATCTCCATTCACGTCACCGGCTGTACTAACCGAATAACCTGCTCGGTCATTCTTATCAATACCTTCGATGCGAAATCCTTCGGTGTCGTTGAGGGATTCGAGATTTGTTCTAGCGGAGAAGCCACTAGCCTTTCCAAACACCACCCAGGTCTCTCCGGCCTTACTGGCAGACTTGATGATCCCCTCATTACTCCAATCAATATTAGTGCCGATCAGGATGTCATCATAACCATCGCCATTGACATCGCCGGCCGTACTAACCGACCAGCCGTGGTGGTCAGCTGGAGTACCATCGAGAGCAAAACCATTACGACCATTCAGTGAATCCAGTTCCACTTGTGCCGTAAATCCACCCGATTTTCCGAAATAAACATAGGTCGTTGGTAGATGCGAATTATTATGTTCCGGTTTGCCGATCACGATATCATCATATCCGTCTCCGTTGACATCACCCGCCGTATTCACGGACCATGCTGAATAATCCTCTGTATTTTCGCCATTTAGTCGAAATCCATTGGTGCCGTCCAGATCAGCAGGATCCACAGTCAGTCCAAGCTCGGACCTGGAAGCACCAAACACCAGGTAGGTGATGCCCGATTTAGTGGAATCAGTAGCCGCATCGCCAGTATAACTTCCGATCAGGAAGTCGTCCTTTCCATCACCATTTACATCCCCCGCTGTATTGACTGATTGACCAGTATAGA
>CAXEIY010000015.1:0-2778 GCA_963996245.1 uncultured Planctomycetia bacterium
AGGTGAGAGGTCCCTGTAAGAGAAATGTAGGTAGGTTGATGCCATTTGGGATCCCGTCATTTCGAGGTCTCAAATAAGCACTGGCAGATGCGTAGCACGGCCAGTCATCACGGGAAGCAACCTTGTCAAAGAACCCTCCCGGTTGCAGATGGCCGGTGAGAACATGGTGGGTCGACATTAAATGATTATTATCACGATGTGATAACGTACGTATCAAGGAATATTGTTTAGCACGCGAGGCTAGCTTGGGAAGATGCTCACAAACATGAATACCCGGTATTGGAGTTGCGATGGGATCAAAGGTCCCGCGTATTTCTTCGGGGGCATCCGGTTTCATGTCGAAGGTGTCATGATGGCTGGCTGCTCCAGTCAGGAAAACGAGCAGAACGGATTTTGCCTTGGGATGATGGAGCGGTTCTAATCCACTGGCCGCGGCACGCTGAGAGAACCAGGTGTGTAATCCAGCACCCAGGCATCCGGAATAGCCTACCTGAATCATTTCACGCCGACGCATATTCAGAGACAAGCTACGCAAGTGGTGTTTTGAAAATGGCATGAGGACGCTATTCCTTGAAGAGTCTCATTGGTACAGGTGAAATTAGCCTCGGCCAGGATAATCGTCTGTTAACATCCTGCTATAAACAAGTAACTGGATAGAAATACAGTGAACGTTCGGGCTCTATCTGAAACAGGACTGGCAGTGTTTTGGAAAGACTGGAAACGGATCTGGTCAAGGATGTGACACGCATGTGTATACCATCTATGTTTTCGTCAACCCAATAGTTATTTTTACCATAAATGCAGCTGAAAAATCTACTGATAAACGTTCGACTAAAAGAAGTGGACAAAGCAAAAATAAGCAGTGAACAGGAGGAGTAAAAAGGACGGTAAATTACGTGGCAATCCAACCGGAAAAGGAAGGAAATCGAGAATATGCGGATCTGAAAACAGCACAAGGTAATCTTTCCGAACAGCATAGCCCAAGTCTGGAATGAACTGGTACAATGTGCAAGGCTACGCGTTAATGATAGGAGCTGTCTTGATGCGACATGCGAAAACAATAGGTCTTCTGATTATTCTGCTGGCGGTCGGCTCCGTCCATGCTTTGGAACTGGAAAATGACAATGGGCACTGGGCATTCAACAAGGCTCCCCGCCCACCTGTTCCCGATCAATCTACCCTGAGGCATGCTTCACGTGTTCGGAATCCGATTGATAGTTTTATACTGAAACGTTTGCAGGAAGCGGATCTGGAACCGGCTCCTGAAACGGATCTTATTACCTTGGTACGTCGAGCGTATTTCGACCTTTTGGGAATGCCGCCTTCCCCCGAACAGGTTGACGCGTTTTTAGCGGATACTTCAGAGGATGCATGGCCCAAATTGATTGAAGAACTTCTTGCATCAAAACACTATGGAGAACGGTGGGGGCGTCACTGGCTGGACGTCGCACGTTATGCGGATAGTGGAGGGGATGAGACGGACATTTACTATCGCAATGCATGGCGCTACCGTGATTATGTGGTCGACAGTTTCAATGAGGACAAGTCTTATCAGCAATTTGTTCAGGAGCAGATAGCTGGTGATGAGTTATGGCCGGACAATCTGGATCTTGATCCTCGTCGAGTTTATCAGGTTTCGGATGCAAAAAGACGTCACCAGGCGGCTCACATTGCTACAGGGTTTTATGCACTTGGTCCCCGTGTACACGAATCAGGACTCGATGCGAAACGTTTGTCATATGAAACGAAGACAGATTGGGTGGATACGACCGCTTCAGCATTCATGGGGTTGACGCTTGGTTGTGCTAGATGTCACGATCATAAATTCGATCCATTTACTCAGGTAGACTACTTTGCTTTACAGGCAATATTTTCGTCTGCTAAAGAAATGGAATTACCGTTGTGGACCTCCATGGAGGAAGCCGATTGGCGGCAAAGTTACCCTCGTGTGATAGCGGTTCAGGAGGCTCGCAAGGCGTTTCAGCAGTTTGACGAACAGACAAAAGGGAAGCCGCTCAGTGAAGAGCAGTTGGTAGAAAAAACGCGTTTATTGTCCGCTATTGGAGAGGCCGTCCTTCGTCTTCCGGAACGGGCCGCCGGTCAATTTGCGGTAGAGTATGCTGGTCTGATGCATCCCCCTGTAGCGAATGTTCTTGGTCGGGAACATCCATCTTTGATCAAGCCTGTTCACCTGTTGGAACGGGGAGAGCTGCATCTTCCTGCGCAACAGATATCGGCTGGTTTGCCTAAGAAACTCGCACAGATAACTGAGACTTCGTCCGAATTATCACCTCTGTTTGAAAGTCGTAAGCAGTTTGCTTTGTGGTTGACTCGTCCCGACCATCCATTAACAGCTCGGGTTATAGTTAACCGAATATGGCAGTGGCATTTTGGAAGAGGGATTGTTTCAACACCTAATGATTTTGGGGAAATGGGGGAGCCACCATCCCATCCGGAATTGCTCGACTGGTTGGCGCGGGAGTTTATTTCCGGGGATTGGCGTATCAAATCGTTACATCGCTTGATTATGGTTTCGAGTACTTATCGCATGACAAGCCGATTTGGTCGTCAGAAGCATCTCGATCGTGATCCTGAAAACAAATTACTGTGGCGTATGAACCGGAGGCGTCTTGAAGCAGAGGCATTGTGGGATGCGGTACACACCGCATCAGGAAGAATCAATCTGGCCATGGGAGGTCGCCCAGTAGTCCCGGTTCTGGATGCCGACGAAATGGCGGCACTTCGCGAAAAATGGCATTGGACTGTATCGGCAAACCA
>CAXEIY010000016.1:0-12324 GCA_963996245.1 uncultured Planctomycetia bacterium
CATAAAGTCGTGTCAGGCCATCACGGGCATCGCTTGCAGCGCTTTCAAGCAGTTGCGAATCGGTAGCGTCCCAGAGTTCCAGGGCAGGCGGTTGAAACCGATAACTGGAATCAACGGAAAGGGCGATGTCGATGGACTTTCCGGCCCAACCCGTGAGGTCTACCTCGTAGCGGTCTTCATCAGGAAGCAGAGGGACTGCCGTGACCAGGATGTCATCAACATACCACCCTTCGTAGTTGTTGTAGAGATTGTCGAGTGTCTCAAAACTGAATTGAAACTGAATGTCTTTTCCGGTGTAAGGCGAAAGGTCGGCTGTCACACCGACCCACTTTCCACCGGTGCCGGTAGGCATGCCCTTTCCACTGCTGGAAAGCAGCGGAACGAAACCATGGCCGGCATCAACGGCGAGTTGAGCCACGTCGTAACCCGGGAAATCTTCGGTTTCCAGAAAGTACTGGAATCCCAGGGTCACGTAACTGTCTTCAGGAATGGTAATGACAGGCGAGTAGGCGGCGCCCCCATTGGCAGGGGGCTGGTCGTAGTTACCGTCGCCTTTCGACGTTTCGTCTTTACCGTAGTAGAGGTTCTGAGGAGGGGTGTGTCCGTCCAGATTGTCCTGAGAACGACCGCTTGAGAGATGCCAGAGTCCGTTACCTGATCCAAAGCTGTTGTCGAGCGTGAAATCACCTAGGCCGGAATCAAAATTTTCTGTAAACACGACCAGCGTATCGAGTTTCTCCGGCTCACTTAATCCGACTGCTGCGAAACGACCACCGACCACCACGGTTTCAGAATCGGTCATGGAAGAGGCATGGGTCGCGTTGCTGTCCACGACTTCTACAGACGTGTTTCGGTACAGCTGCAGTTTAAATGCGGTCTGCTGATCACCCGAAACACGGATGGCGTAGTGTTTGCCGCCTGTTATGGAAAAGACTCCGGAAGAAACAGGTTGACCCGGGCTTGCTGCCGTGACCGGTTCCTGAAAGTCTTCCACGGCAATATTCAGAGTGGCGCTGGACTGGACCGGGGTTACCACGGCTGCCAGAGTCTGTCCGCCTTCCAGATATACTTCAATCACGTCCTGGTCCGACGCGCCATGTAGGAATCCAGTATGGTCTTCACTGAGAAACACAAGACTGCCGCCTGGTGCGACTTCATCGAAGTCCCGTGCCGGGCGTGAGTCCACGTCAAGTAAGGTTTCAAAAAGAATCGCCACCTGTGGATTTCCGTAACGATCGGTAATGGCTCCAGATGGCATTTCCACCTGGAGGATTCCTTCCTGTTCAATCCCCTGAATCTGATAACGTACGGAGCGGGGATGCAGCACTTCAATTTCACTCACGAATCCCTGGCTCAGGTTAAGATCGCTGATGTCGACCGACGAAGATTCGATCGGCTCATTCCAGTCCAGTCGTATTTCGGTCAAGGGAAGCTGCTGGATCGAGTCGATTACTGGAACCGTACCGGAAATGTCAAGAAAAACGGCGTCGTAGCGAAACGCAGCGGTCCAGTCTTTTACCGGGTCGGGCAGGGGCCCTGACTTGTAAAAGGCCTCTTCGGCTATGGCGATCGTCTGAAGGCCCTGCTGGGTTACGGGACTGGTGTCAAAGTGGAACTGGAGTGTGTCGGCATCAACCAGGTCGACGCGGTCGGCGGGAGTCCCGTTTACGGTCAGATCGAAAGCATCAACGGTCAGTGGGTCGTAGGGGTCTGAAACACCGATCGTAAATGCGGTTGGCCTTGTTCCCAGCACGGCGCCTCGCTCAGGAGTACTGGAAACAACGAGTAAACCAAATTCCAGCAGGGTGGCCATGGCATTGACACGACCGCCCGTAGCTACTTTGCCGTTCAGAGAGTCCAGTGGTTCGACCGTATCAAGGATGGCATCTCTGACTTCCTGGTAGGAAGAGTTCGGGTTTTCATCCCAGACCAGTGCTACAATGCCGGAAACATGCGGTGCTGCCATCGACGTTCCATCGGCTTCCAGGTAACCACCGGGAACGCTGCTCCAGATGTCGACTCCGGGAGCAGCGACGTCGACCGAGGTGGCGCCGATATTGGAGAAATCGGCCAGCAGGTCATTACGATCGGTGGCTGCTACGGAAATGATGTTGTCCAGTTCATACGAGGCAGGGAAACTCGGGAATTCGTCCAGGTCTGCCCCTTCGTTACCGGAGGCGGCAATGAAAAGCATGTCATTTGCGGCACTCTCTGCAATGGCATCATGCAGGGTCTGAGAAAAGCCACCGCCACCCCAGCTGTTGTTGGTCAGACGGATGTTGACACCAAAATCCTTACGCATCATGGTTGCGTAACTGATGGCATCGATCGCATCAGTAAGTGTCCCGCCACCGCTGTCTGTCAAGAATTTCAGGCCCATAATCTGGGCGTTCCAGTTGACCCCGGTAATTCCGATCCCGTTGTTGCCTGCTCCAGCGATCGTTCCTGACACGTGGGTGCCATGTCCGTGATCATCGGCGGGGTCATTGTCGTCATTGGCGAAATCCCATCCGTGTATGTCATCGACATATCCGTTGTCGTCGTCGTCAATCCCGTTGTTGGGAATTTCATTCGGGTTGGTCCAGATGTTGTCTATGAGGTCTTCGTGGGTATAGAGTACCCCTGTGTCAATGACTCCGACAACCATGTCGCCCGAGCCGGTATGGCGTTCCCACACTTCGGGGGCGTCAATGTCGGCATCGGTGGTTCCATCGTTCTGGCCGATGTTGTGCAGTCCCCAGAGATCGCCAAAGCGTGGATCGTCAGGCAGGGTCTGATTCGCCCAGATGTAGAAGTCGGGCTCCAGATAACGGAAGCCTCGGAGGCCCTGCAGGGTTTCCAGAAAAGTGGTATATCCTACATCCGGTCCTGTTTGTACCTGGTAAGCTCCGTTGATTCCGAGTGCCTCGATAGTTCGAATGGTATCCTGACCGGCTAAGGTGTCAATCTGGACCTGCAGCTGGTCGAGTACACGGGGTCCGGAATCGGTTTCTTCCATGCGAAGAATCCAGTGCCCGGGCTGGAAATAGGATGGCCTTCCCTGCCAGTGAATCTCTACCAGTCCCAGTTCTTCGGGGTTTTCGGGAGGTCCCCATGTAGGACCGGATCCGGAATCAAGATCGGGAAAGGGATTGACCGAAAGGAGCAGTCGTGTCTCAAGGTGTTCAAAGTTCAGTCGGTGGCGCCGCCGGATTCGTGTCCGTCTGGAGGAACGAGAGAAGGAAGATTCGTGATGTGATTGAGCAAACTGCTTCACCCGGAAAGACTCCTTGATGTCGTCGTGTGTTCGATCCGTTGGTGATGTTCCCATGTGCTGAGCCAGTCAAACCGTCTATCAGTCGGATTAAGTGGCTAAGTTGAAAACAGATACTCTAGAGAAAAAGGTGTTATTTAACGGATATCCGCTCTGAAATTTCTGCCCTGGGATCAACCCCGTCTGGTCATGGAAGCTGAATCAGTACGGTGCACCCGTACCCTGTTGGTTTTCTGCTACATGTCAGAGGGGTCTGTTTAAGGGGCGCCAAAAAAGTTGATGGTAGTTGTAAGTGTTTTTAAATAAACAGTTTGCGTATTTATATTGCGGTATAAATGTCTTTTGAACGGTACGTTTCCAGCTCGATTGCGCAGACGGGACAGGGACCGGATTATTCCGGTTCGCAGTTGATTAAAACCTCACCATTAATTGCCGTATCATACCCATCTCCACCATCAATCGTATCATCCCCATCTCCACCATCAAGTAAATCGTCACCATCTTCTCCAAAAAGATGATCATCGCCTGTATTGCCCGAAATGGTGTCACTGCCGTCACCTCCGGCGAGCGTGTCATTTCCGGATCCGCCCTGAATCTGGTCGTCTCCCGATCCACCATAAACAAGGTCATTACCGGCATCACCGCTCAGTACATGAGGCGCTGTACTTCCCCGGGCATCGAGTGTGTCATCGCCGGTTCCGCCCTCTGCGTGGGTGGAATAGCTACCTAGGATGATCAGAGAATCGTCTCCGCTTCCGCCGTAAAGGCTGTCAAAACCAGGACCTCCGTCGAGTGTGTCATTTCCCGCGTGGCCATACAGTTGATCACGTGCCCCACCTCCAAAGAGATAATCGGGGCCGGCGCTTCCCCACAGGGTATCCTGACCACCTCCGCCATACGCTTCCAGAGAGGTGATTTCCGCATCCTGGAAATCCTGATCCGTAAAATCAGAAAAATCAATCCAGTCTGCGCCACCGAATCCGGCAATAATGATCTGTTCAGATTGGCGCACCTGCTGAGTTTCAAGTAAAAGTGGAGCGTCGGGATTGCGGCCATCATACTGGGTAACCGCAACATGGCCGCTGACTGCATTCAGAGTGTCTTCGGGGATCCACTGCAGGTGAAAAATTTCATCGAAAGACATCCCTTTGAATCGTGCCAGATCATTACCGAGGCCTCCAGAAAGGGTATCATCCCCCTCGTCGACAATCGTGTTGACCAGAACGTCATCACCCAGATCACCATGGAGTAGATCATTGCCACGTTTGCCCTGCAGGGTGTCATTGCCTGCATTGCCATGCAGCGTGTCTTCTCCATTTCCTGCATCAAGCACATCGTTCCCCTCACCACCTTCAAGCAGGTCGTCTCCCGGGCGGGCACGCAGGATGTCGTTACCGGTGCCACCACGCAGGGTATCATCGCCATTGAATCCGAACAGACGGTCATTTCCTGATCCGCCGTCGAGCAGGTTGTCGTGTCGACCGGTTCCCGCCAGTCCGACACGTAGTAGGTCATCGCCCTGGTTACCGAAAAGCTGGTCGGAGCCACCCCGGCCATTGATGGTGTCTGCCCCGGGGCCACCTATGAGGACATCACCACCCAGATTGCCCACCAGTGTATCATCGCCCTCTCCACCTTTCAGAGTGACTCCGGGGTAGTTCGGAGCACGCAAGAGATCGTTGCCGGTACCTCCTTCCAGTAAAATGGCATTCAGTCCGGCTGTGTGAGCCTCATCAAAAGAGAGTGTGGTCAGATTGAGGATGTCATGGCCTCCCATGGCACGTGTTTGAATCTCCTCTACGGATGATCCACGATCTGTTTCAATAAGATCGCCATCGTGGACGTGACTGCGGCGGACGAATAAACCACCCTCGTTATCTCCTGATATCAGGAACTGTTCACTGAACTGATCGCTTCCCAGAAGGCTCCATACATCGATTCCCGGTCCACCGGTTACGGTGTCAAATCCGTCACCGCTTTTCAGAGTATCTTCTCCCATACCACCATCCAGAATGTCGTTACCTTCGAAGCCTGCAATCCAGTCGTTGCCTTCACCTCCTGTCAAGCTGTCAGAACCGGTGCTTCCGTTCAGCGTGTCATTACCCTGTTGGCCGTCCAGATAAACACCGATGGAAGAACCTGAGAGCAGATCATCACCCGAACCACCGAAAAAGGCACCCTGGTAATCGGTTACCTGTAATTGATCGGATCCGGCTTCCATGTGTATTTCAAGAAAATCCACGGCATGCACGGAAAAAACCGATTCGGCAAGTGTCATTTGATCACCGTGCAGGTGGCCGTAGTCATCACCTTGGCTGCCGTAAAAATGGATGGAATCATAGGTGCTGGCGACCAGGCGTACGCCGCTGACCAGGGTCCCATATTCATTCGGTACGGATACGGGAAGACTGGAGAGTTCCAGTGTCGTGGTATCCTGCTGAGCGACAAAAGCCCAGGAACGTGACTGCCAGTCCAGAAAGTCACCGCGAGGTCTTGAAGCGTCCAGGGTGAAATGGACGGTTTCACCATCAATAGAAAGTTGCAGTCCGGGATGTGTGTCAAGGAGGTCCGGATGGCCGGCGAAGTCAAAGGTGACCAGATAGCGGGTTCCGGTTTCTGTTGGGAAAATCTGACGAATGCCGCCGGTTTTCGATGATCCGCCGAGTTCCACCATGCAGATTCCACGCGAAAGGGGCTCCAGACCACAGCGATAGCCAACGGAATTTCCGACGATTTCCCAGTTCGGAAGCTTCGAAGATCCCTCGGGTAATTCAACCGGTTTATCACTCTCCGGTCCGTGATCAAAAGTACTGTTTTCGATCAGGTTGTCAGCAGACTCCAAACCCGAATGAACCGAGGTGTGCAGTGGAAGAGGACCACCGGTCTGTACAACCAGGTGGTCACGGCCGTCAGCCATGAAGAGTTCAGCCCTATCAACCCGGATACCGACGTCCCTTTCTTCAACCAATCCGTCGTTCGATGCACGGCGCTCCAGTACCGACTCCTGGCTTAACGTGTATCCCCGCAGGTCAAGGAAATCGTTTTCCGAGGTTCCGCTTAATATCCAGGTTCCATCACCACGATCACCGCCATCCACACGGTCATTGCCTGCAGAGCCCGTGAGTTGATCCTGGCCACCGTCCCCGTCAAGCCAGTCGTCCCCGTCGCCGGCTATCAATGTGTCGTTACCCGGACCGCCAAACAGGGTCTCACTGAAACGACCGGCTTTCAAAAGATCGTGACCGGCTCCTCCTCGAAGTGTAATCAGATGGCTGTCACTCCAGGTGCCGAATGATTCATCGAGCTGAATGGAGTCCTGACCGCCACGACCATGCACAATGATCGCATCAAAATCGACTAGAGGAAAAGTGAAATCACCGATTCCATCATCGTCCTGATCGAGCTGTATCTGACTGGGCTGGTCCGGGTCCAGTCGCAGGACCAGTGTCTCATTGGCGTCGGTTGCATCGATGTTCAACTGGCGATCAATGATTTCCGTATGAAGCGGTAAAAGGGTGACGTCTGCGCGATACCACTGTGCTCCTTCACGGGCGTTGTCGTCAAATTCGATAATCAGGGTAAAATCGTTGTCGGGATGGGGTTCCTGTACGATTCGAATGGTGTCTCGACTTTCAGGTTGGCTTAACAGGACCATACCGCGGGGAGGTAATCCCGGTGCTATCACGGATTCAGAGAGCGAAGATGTTTCGAACCGGAGTTCATCAAATTCACCCTCGTCGATGGTGCCGTTTCCATCCAGATCGGTGTCTTCTGCATCGGGCCAGGTAGGTAACCAGGACCAAGTCGCGTCTACGGGATCGCCGTTTTCAAAAAGGGTCAATCGAGTGGGTTTGTTCCCACCTGCGAACCGGCCAGCCGCTGCGGATTCAAAATGATGCCAGCGAACACTGTCTCCCTGAATAATAAGGCGATCACGACCGTCGATGTAAGCCTCAATGGCCAGTGTGCGACCCCGGTCGGAAGGAATCCAGGCACCGGAAATCTCCGAGGTGCTTCCGTCTTCTGATGTGGCCGTAGCGGTAATGACATCGTCTTCAAAAATGGAAACGTTCAAAATGGCCTGAAAATCGGCATGGCCCTGGCTGTCTGTTTTGAGAGTCAGGCTGTCGAGATAGCGTTCCGCTTCCGGAAGGTGACTGTCGGTAAGAGCGGTGTTGACAAAAAAATCGAGAGTAAAGGCATGGTCCGGTTTGCCGGAGAGCCAACCTTCAATACGTGTCTGCGTATCGCGTTCGATGGACACTATGACAGGAAAGTTCTGAAGCGCATTGGGTCCGGGGTCGGCATCGGAAACGTCGTTGGGCGTTGATCCATCGAGTCCCAGGTCGATGCCAAGTCCACCATTACCGTAAATGGCATTACCCCGTAAACGATTGTCGATGGACTGGGTATGACGAATCGCGATACCGGAGGACACATTAAAGGCAATCGAGTTTGGGGCGTTGATGGATCCGACCTGGTTGTTGTGGGCTCCCTCTGCAATCAGAACTCCGGTCTGTTGATTGCCGACCGAACCCGTTCCCTTCAGGTCTGTACCGATATGATTGCCATATATGAAATTGTTTTCGGTTGTGTTACCGCTGATCAGAATGCCATGGTCGATGTTACCGGATATGACATTGGCTTCATCCGCATCGGCAATCGAGTTCTCATCAGATCCGATCTGGTTAAACGATGCACCCTCAGACAGGAAAATTCCACTGCCGCTGTTTCCCAGTGCACGCCATCCACTCTGGTCCACTCCTATGAAATTTCCGGCAATGTTGTTTTCACGAGTTCCTGATCCATGGATGGTTATTCCATCTCTGATATTGGACGAAATAACGTTCCGTTCTGTTTGGTCTGCAGTACCGTTGCCATCGGTACCAATACGGTTTCCATAGGCGCCATGGCTTAATACCAGCCCTGACCCTGCATTGGGCAGCGCGGTACTTCCCGTAATGTCCGTGCCGATCTGATTACCGGCGACAATGTTGTCCGTGGTGACGGCGTCTGTAAGCTCGATGCCATTCTTGTAATTTCCGGAAATCAGATTGCCTTCGATCCTGTCTGAAAGCAAGTCTCCATCCGTTCCGATTCGAATGGCATGCACTCCCTGTTGAAGCAGGATGCCATGATTGTGGTTACCGATGGAGGTTGTCCCGTCTTTGCTGGTTCCAATTAAGTTGCCGGCTACGATTACCTGTGTGGTGTTTGCGTCTGTGATCAGAATTCCACTACGCGCGTTGCCCGAAATCAGGTTTCCTTCCGTGCTATCGTCTTTTCCGTCACCTTGGGTTCCGATGACAACTTCACGTGCGCCACCGTGGAGGTGAATTCCATTCTGGAAATTTGCAAGGGGGCCGAGACCATTTGCTGTGGTTCCAATTCGATTGCCCTGTATTTCGTTGTCTACTGCATCGAGTCCCTCCAGGTTAATGCCGTCGCCATGGTTTCCGGAGATCACGTTGCCCGATACCGGGGCGGAACCACCGATTACATTCTGAGAAGACTGATAGATGAGGATTCCAGTACCACGATTTCCAATTCCGTCGGTGCCCGATGCATCCAGGCCGATATAGTTACCGGAAATCCGGTTGGCGATGCTTGTGGTGTGCTCGATACGGATCCCGTCCTGATGATTGCCCGAGACTACGTTACGCTCTTCGAGGTCGTGGAATCCGTCTGCATCGGTACCGATACGATTGTTGTGTGCGCCATCTGCTATGCGAATTCCCCAGTTGTTATTTCCTTGTGCGTTCAAACCCCGGGCATCGGTTCCGATCCAGTTTCCGGAAATCACATTGTCGGATGTATTGGTACCGACAATCATGACTCCTGCCGAAAGATTCCCTGAAATGACGTTTGATTCCAGACGATCACTGGTACCGTCTCCATCGGTACCAACACGGTTTGAATACGATCCGAAACCAATCAGAACACCATCACCGATATTACCGATCGACTGATCTCCGGTAACGTCCAGTCCGATCCAATTACCTGCTACCACGTTATGCGCGGTATGCTGTCCGACTATTTTTATGCCACTGCCACCGTTACCTGAAATAAGATTGCGTTCACTGTCATCACCCCATCCGTCTCCGTTGGTTCCGATGTGGTTGTACTGAGCTCCATCAACAATACGCACTCCAGATTCATAATTGGCTAGAGCCAGGAGACCATTCTGATCGGTTCCAATGAGATTTCCGGCTATGGTGTTGTTGTCGGTATTATTGCCGGATATTTCCACGCCCCAACCTGCATTGCCCGATATGACATTTCCCTCGAGAAGGTCGTAGTTACCGTCTGCATCACTCCCGATACGATTATGATGGGCACCCGCGGTAATTTCGATTCCGCTGCCACTGTTACCGATGGCACCCGATGCGGTACCGTCGGTTCCTATCCAGTTACTCTGTATCTTGTTGTTGGTGGCCTCTCCCCCTGTCATCAGGATGCCGGCAAAGCTGTTACCTGAAATCACATTACCGTGGTTTACATCACCAACCAGCGTGTGAGGTGACTGAATCGTGATACCGACTTTGTTGGGCACCGCGTAGGTCCCGGAATCATCGACACCGACGTAATTTCCTGCAATCACGTTGTAGACAGCATCGCTTCCGAAAACGAAAATTCCAGAGGCCTGGTTTGCGGAGATTACATTTTTGAACGCCCCGCCGATAATGTTGTTGGGCGAATTGTCTATGACCAGTCCATTTTCTGCGTTGCCCGGTCCCTGTGAGCCAACGGAGTCAATACCGAGGTAGTTGAGTTCAATGTAATTTCCACCTCGAAGTGCAAGATAGATTCCACTACCGCTGAAATTGTAAATGGAAAGTCCCCGGATCACACTGTTTCCCGAAACCACATGCAAGCCGTTGGTTGAACTGGTTGTGAAAAATCCGTCCAGTTCAATGAGAGGAGGCCCGTCAAAACCGGGTTGGGTGGTACCGTCTATGACGACTTCGTCTATGATGGTTGGCAGTGGAGATCGGGGGCGAATTGCGAATGGCCCTGTTTCATCGATGTTAAAATCAATGAAATCTCTTCCCGGATTGGCATTGGCATCGAGGATTGACTGGCGAAAGGATCCGTCCCCGTGATCATCGGTGTTGATTACGGTGAAAACCGATAGCAGTAATCGAGATTCCAGCCACTCAAATTGTAACGAGCGTTTTTGCGTCAGCGCGCGATGAGACATGCGAGGGGTAGGGTCGAATGCTTGGGGCATCAGAAGGGAACCTCAACGGTCAATCCGTCTATACAAACCGCAGAAAACAGTTTGTTCAACGATACTATCGATCATAGAGGGAGAACTTCACCGTCTGCAAGGATTTGATCGTTTTTTATGCCCCATCTGAAAGAGGTATTCCTGGCTGCATTGTAACGTGATCGCGCCAGCTGGAGGATCCAGTTGCAGCGAAAGGCCGCTGAATGAAGGCTTAGGGGACCCGTCGTTCCATCTTCGATTCGCCCGCACGGGGCTGCCATTTGAATCAGGATATGGAAAATTAGATTTCCGAAGTGTATTCAGGTAATGGCTGATTAAGCAGTGCCTGCACCACCTCGCTGACACGCCCAATCGCTGCTTCCAGAAAGCGTTTTCCGTTTTCAGGTGTGGCAAAACTCGGATAGCCCACGGCACCGCGTTCGGTCGTTTGTGCCATGTCTTGAGCAACAAACAGGCCTCGTAGCGAGTCGGGTAAACTGGCACGTGCAAAATCATCTTTGATTTCATCTTCCTGAACCAGTTCGGGGCGCAGCGCCATGATCATTGCGGTCTCAATTTCGCAGGCGTGGCCGACGTCTTTTCTGGGGCCCTCGCATATTTCAGCAAATTCATTTTGTGCAATTTCCCAGTAGCATGCGCCTGTCAGGAGTCGATCTTTGTAGTGGGGTTGCAGTTTGCGCAGAGCCACGTGTAGCGTGTCGATGTTTCCTCCGTGGCCATTGAGCAGCATGATCCGTTTGTAACCTTCTGCGAGCATGGGAGTGAGTAGTTCGCACAGCATGTCGATATGGGTATCGACACGCATAGTCAAGGTGCCTCCGAAAGGCAGGTGGTGTTCACTGGCTCCAAGCCACTGGACGGGAAGCAACATGACTTGATCAGGTAACGTGTTTTCGACCCCTTCGGACACGGCGCCGACCAGCATGGAGTCGGTAAACGTGGGAAGATAGCGGCTGTGCTGTTCACAGGAGGCTATCGGGGCAATAACAACGGTTTGATCGCGATCCACTTCCCGTAATTTGGGCCAGGTCAGCTCATGTAGTTTCATAGGTTCCTCGTATGCAAAATATCGATGCCCCTATGCTAGCGATCCGACTGCGTAGCGTCGAGAGATATGGATGAATGTGAGTCGAAGTGGTCGCTTCGATACCGGTGCAGCAGTGTGTATACGGAAACTGCAAACTTCGGTTGTGAATCGTTTTGAGGTGCTGGTGATGAGCGATTAAATCAACTATCTTAAAGGGTGGTATAATGGATTGATACACAACGGTTTGGATCCAGATAATTGATAAGGAGATGAGCATGACACAATCGGATTCGGATTCATTGAATCCAGGTTCGATGGGCCGGCGAAGATTTGGACAGACCATGTCTGCGATGGTTGCCGGGACCGTCCTGAGTGAACCGACTGTCGGCAATCAGCAAACCCGTTCCAATCCAGTTTCAGTTGCGGATCTTCACCTGCAGATAATTCAGGTGAGATGGGGCGACAGATTGAACGAGGAACAGTTGGTCGAATTGCGTAAAAAGGTCACGGCCAACCTGGAACGATCCAGGCAACTCAGCATGTTTCCACTGACAAATAGTGATGAACCTGCCCCTCATTTCCAGGCCTATCGATCGGATTCCTGATCCCTGTTGTCCAGTTAATGTGCCTCGCTCATTTCACCCAGAGAACCAATACTCATGCCTGATTCATCCCCGGAGATCGCATTTTCCAGCATCCGTCAACTGGGGGTTGGTTTGCGCGATGGCAGCCTGGATCCTGTGGAGCTCACCGAACTTTACCTCGATCGGCTGCGCAAAGTGGGACCGACCTTGAATGCCGTTGTTACACTTA
>CAXEIY010000017.1:0-4106 GCA_963996245.1 uncultured Planctomycetia bacterium
GACAATGGACATGCTTCCACTCCAAATGTCGATCGAGTGGATTGCCAGGTTTATTGAACTCGACATCGTCGGGCAGCCTTACCGGCAGATCAGCCGCCGGTGTGACCACCAGTGACGAGCCAATGGCAAATAGAAGCCCGGACGTCCGGCACCAAGCGGCGGCCTCTTGCAGCACCTGAGCTGGCAGTGACTGTCCAAATGAAATCGTAGCGTGCTTCAGTCGGCCATCAGCACACTGTTCACACAACGGCACCTGGTCGGTTTTTAGAAAGGCCTGAATCAGAGGTTCACATTCGTAACGCGCCCCGCAGTCCATGCACATGATTTCTCGTGCTGTTCCATGCAGTTCCAGTACATTTTTATTTCCAGCGATCTGATGCAGTCCATCGATGTTTTGAGTAATCACTCCTCGGATCAGATCGTCGGCTTCCCAACGGGCAATCACTTTATGTCCGGAATTGGGTTTGGCATCAGCGAAGTCACGATGGCCTTCAGCTTTCTGACTCCAGTATTCATGGCGTGCTTCGGCGCTTTCCATGAACTCGTCGAAATAGACGGTACGATACTTGCTCCAGATCCCACCGGGGGAACGAAAGTCCGGTATGCCGCTTTCGGTGCTCATTCCAGCTCCGGTGAAAATGACAGGGTTATCGGCGCGGACCAACCATTCTGCAATGCGTGCTGTACTTTCCTTGTTCATGTTGGATATTCTGTTCGGGTAGTGTGATGTCGTCAAGATATTGTATTGTGCACGATTTGGTTTTACGTGTAAGTGCTCCCGGATTGTTCACGATTCAGCCAATGTTCGGATAAGAAGCTGGGGCCCTTTTCGGATCCACGCTAAAGTGTTGACCTGGAACGCATGCCGTGGAAAGTGACGTGGTGGCGAAACGTTTCTTGTGCAACTTTGTGTTAGGGCGAGAAACTTGGAATAACCGATTCCTGTAATATCACACTGTTGAGATAACGATTAAAGGAGCTGCTGGTGCAGCGATTATATGGGCTGGTGATGGTTTTGACGGTGGGTTGTTCGGCAACTGATTCTGTTGCGGTACTGGAAGACCATGGAGCGCAAATTACACATGACGCACAGGGGGATGTAGTCAAGGTTCAATTCACAACCCATGCACTGCCTTTCAGCGATAACGAACTTGTCCATTTCAAAACATTCCCCAAGCTTCGAGATCTCTCACTTCACGGGACAGCCGTCACGGAGTCAGGACTCGTACACTTGGCTGGTATGAAACTGGATCGATTGTTTTTGCCGGATCATTTGATGACCGATGTGGGACTCCAGCACTATCTCAAAGCACTGGAGCCAAAACGCCGTTTGAATCTGGGGCGATGGAGCATCACCGACCAGGCGCTGGAGCATGTAAAAAGTCTTACTATGTTGGATGAACTGGATCTTAACCCCTGTTGGCAAATAACGGATGCGGGGATGGTTATGCTTAAGGAAATGACAAACCTGAAGGAGCTTACCCTGCCCTCCCAGGTCACCGACGCTGGATTGAGTCATGTCAAAGAAATGGGCGATTTGCAGAAGCTGGTTCTGCCATCGTTGATCACCGATTCCGGACTGGTTCATGTCAAAGAAATGCAGCAGCTTCGAGACCTTATTCTCCCTTCTCAGATTACGGACAATGGATTGATGAACATCAAAGAAATGCCGCATCTGCAAACACTCTTTCTTGGTCGTGAGATCACCGATGCGGGACTGGTTCATATCAAAGGATTGGTCACTCTGAAGGCACTTTATATCTATGACACTCAAGTTACCGATTCGGGACTTGTCCATCTGAAGAAACTGGAAGAGTTACAGGCGCTTACCCTGCCATCGCTGATTACCGATGCGGGACTCGTGCACCTTAAGTCAATGCGAAACCTGAAAGCACTTTTCCTCAGCGACCAGATTACGGATGCTGGTCTTGTGCATGTTAGTCATATGACCAATCTTCAGGAACTTATTCTTCCATACCAGATTACCGACGCGGGACTAGTACATGTCAGAAAGATGAATCAACTGCATACTCTTTTTCTGGGTAGCCAGATTACCGACAGAGGACTGGCGCACATCAAACAAATGTCGCAACTGAAAGTGCTTAATATCGTGGATACACAAATCTCTGATGTGGGAGTCGTTGAGTTAAAGACGGCTTTGTCAGGATGTAACATTACCCGGTAAAGTTGGCAGTGCCGGCGCAATCCGGGGGTCGTAGTTCAAAGTGACGGTCAAGACGCGGTGTGGAAAACTCGATCGTTCAGGATGCCGGATAAAGCCCCATACCAGTGACCGTAGGTTCCGAAAAGAAGTCGGATATTCAGTAATGAAATCACCCTAAGAAATTGGTAATCTTTATTCGCTCGAAAGAGTTTCTATGTCGTGCTGTTGTCACATCCAAAAAACGGCACTCGTTGCTTACAGGATAACGGTCATCGGAGAGGACGGAAGCATCACATCACCCCTAATACAGGCGATATTCTAATGGATCCAGTACAGGAGTACTTCCTGTCAGATGCACCAGAATTAGATTCTGTCAATCTGATAGCCATTAGGAGGGAGAATACCAATGGCAGTTACGAAATCGGTAATGTCGGCACTTGTTGTCGGAGTACTGTTAATCAGTTCTCAAAACAGCTTTCTTTCGGCTGGCGATGATACAACCTGGCCGCAATGGCGCGGTCCCAGGCGAGATGGAAGTGTGATTGGAGGCTCCTGGCCAAAAACGCTTCAAGCTCCGGTTCTAAAAAAGCGTTGGCGCGTGGCGCTTCCACCGAGTTATTCTGGAGCGGTTGTTTCAACCGATAAGGTGTTTGTCACGTACACCAGAGGTGAGATGTATGAAGGAGTACGCGCGCTGAATCGTAACAACGGAAAACAAGTCTGGCAAAGCGAGTGGAAAGGCACCATGAAGGTTGCCGGGTTGGGTACTGGTATGGGGAGCTGGATTCGCGCCACACCAGCCTACAAAAAAGATGGGTTGTTCGTCGCCGGAATGCCAGATCTTCTCGTTTCACTGAATCCAGATACTGGTGCTCAACAATGGCGTGCTGATTTCCATGCTCGTTACGGTACTCCTATTCCAGAACTTGGATTTGTTTGCTCGCCACTGGTTGTCGAGGACGGAGTATACGTGCAAACAGCCGATTCGTTTGTCAAAGTTGACCGTAAGTCCGGGCGAAGCGTGTGGAGGTCCATGGAACGGAAGGAAAAGGGAAGCGAGGGGATGGGACAGGGTTCTTACTCCTCACCAGACTTTGCCGTGATTAAGGGCCGGCCACAGCTACTGGTTGCGAACATCGACGCCATTGCCGGTGTTGATCCGGTCAGCGGAACAGTTCTCTGGGATCGGATTCTGGATAGTTATGATCAGGGATGCATCCTCGCACCAATTGTTTATGGTAATGGCATTTTTACCAGTACTCGAGCAAGTCGAACCGGCCATTATCCCCTGGTTTACGGTAATGGGCAATTCAGCCTGACCGATGGCTGGAAAAACAAGCTGATTGTTTACATGTCATCACCCGTCATTTTGGGCGATTATGCTTATCTCCATTTGAAGAACGGTCGATTCGCCTGTGTTGATCTGCGTGACGGAAAAATCAACTGGATCTCGAATCGACCTTTTGGCAAGTATTGCAGCATGGTCTGGCTTAAGGACCGTATTCTCGGCTTAACCGACGATGGTCAGCTGCTGTTGATTCAAGCGAATCCAGATGAATTTATTCTTATGGACTCCCAGCATATCGCATCCGATGAAACGTGGGGTCACCTCGCCATTGTTGGACAGGATATTTATATACGTGAGAAAAACGCTGTCACGGCTTACCGGTGGCAGTAAAGATCCCGGAATGGACGTGGTCGTAAAAGACCAAATAAAACAGTGGTGTTGATTCTTTTCAGCAAGCCAGTATGCGCCACCATTCCCAAAGCCTGCAGTGTCTTCCTTGATGCGCAGTCTTGCCTAACTTAAGATGGTGCGCTCATCGATGATAATTATGATTTGGCTACGGATGGCACTCGCATTGAAGTTTCTCTTATTCGTTGAGGCCATCGATCATGTCACATAGAGATTCTCATGCTGTTGCTCCTCCATCTGTGTCAC
>CAXEIY010000018.1:0-14090 GCA_963996245.1 uncultured Planctomycetia bacterium
AATCCTGTTTAAGTTCGTCTAGGATCGCAAGGCTTTCATCCGCTGGCGGTGCATGGGGGGTGTCGGGCTGGCTAAACTCATATCCTAGATATCGAAGACGATCAACAACCGTCGCGATATGGAATCGAACGCGCTCCATCGTTCGACGCACTGTTTGGCACACATCATCTTACAACGCTCCCCTGACAATCGCGCCGTCCAAGGTTTGCATTTCCTGCCAAACTTCTTCGTATTCTCCGTTCTGACAGGCTTTACTAAAGAGCGAATCTTGGCTTTTAGTTTACCCAGCATGGTCATGCGTTTTTTCGTAATTCCGAGTGATCTTGATCCAAGAGGAGCATGGTTTGTTGAAGATCATATGTCAAGCGGCAAGCAACAGCTGCTGGACATGGGGGCTTCGAGGGTCGCTGCCCCTCGCAGGAAGAGTTCAACTGGCGTCCTGTCACCCCGACTCCGGTTTCTTTACAAAACCGATTCCCCTGGCATCGTATCAACATCGGACCCGTAGCTCAGCAGTGACTACAGTGTGCCGCCCTCCGGTATCAACCACGATTTCCATGTTAACCCATGTTCTTGGCAAGCTGGGGGCCGATTATGATCGCGGTTCAAGAAGACACCTTGTATATTCATACTTTTCATTTCATTCTGATATAATACCGGCTCACTGAAACGACGCCCGTTCTTGTGCAAAATGCGTTACAGGAGACTCCTCTTGAATCGGCATTCACTTCCGATAATTTTCTCGATGCTATCCATTGTGCTTTTCAACCTGTCCTCAGGGCAGGCTTCCGAGTTAAAGACACTTGATTTCGATCGTGATGTAGCTCCGATACTCGGACGTTATTGCCTGGAATGTCATATCGGTGCCAACCCCAGAGGCCGTCTCGATCTGTCGCAACGCGTCAAGGCCATGCAGGGCGGCCTCAACGGACCGATTATCATGCCTGGACAACCTATGAAAAGTTTGCTCTGGAAACGTGTTTCTGAAGAAGAAATGCCCCCTCAGACTCCCTTACCAAACGATGCCCAACAGATCCTGAAAGACTGGATTAGCCAGGGTGCTTCCTGGGGCACAGATCCTGTGGACCGCTCGGACTTTACTTCCGTTGCACGTGCTGGACTTGACTGGTGGTCGCTACAGCCACTCCGCCGCCCCTCTATTCCAACGGTTAAGGCAACCGACCGTGTTCGGAATCCCGTTGATGCTTTTGTGATCAAACAGCTTGAAGACAACAACCTTACGCTTTCACAACAAGCTTCACCACGTGTGCTAATCCGACGACTCTTTTTCGACCTCGTTGGATTACCTCCCTCTCCAGAAACACTTGAAACCTTTACTCAGTCCCCTTCCTACGAATCCTATCTCCGACAGGTCCAACAACTTCTCAACTCTCCTCACCACGGCGAGCGGTGGGCACGACACTGGCTCGATGTAGTTCGGTTTGGGGAAAGCGATGGCTTCGAACGCAATAATGCCAGAAAAACTTTCTGGCATTACCGAGACTGGGTCATCCGAGCATTCAATGAAGATATGCCCTACGACGAGTTTGTCCGTATGCAGATAGCGGGTGATTTGCTCACCGAGGACCATTACGAATCTGCTTCGTCGCTTGGATTTCTTGTAGCAGGAGTGCACAACACAGTCGTTGGAGGCAGTGAAAGAATGCGACTGTTGGCACGAGAAGACGAGCTTGAGGAGGTCATCGGGACCATTGGCCAGACTTTCCTCGGATTAACACTACACTGCAGTCGATGCCACGATCACAAATTTGATCCGATACTCCAGAAAGAGTATTACCAATTGACATCGACCATTTCAGGGTTCACTCACGGTGAAAAGGAACTTCGCAGTGCTGAAGACACAGCCATTTTGAGCACGCTGCAGGATGTCGCTGACAAACTGGACCGTCAAATTCAGAAGATAGAAAGAGCAACCGCAACGAAAATTATTCTTGCACGCAAAACAGGAACTTCATCAAAACGCGTATTCCCCAAGGCTTTCGCTAGCTGGGAATTTGACGTGGATACACACGATGGTCAAGGGATGCTTCATGGCACTCTCGCTGGCAACGCGAAACTGGAAGACGGAGCGCTGGTTCTGGACGGCGTGGACAGCTATGTAACAACAGCACCACTACCTGTGACACTGAATGAAAAAACACTCGAAGTATGGGTTCAACTTGGCAGCCTTCAGCAACAGGGCGGTGCCGTATTTGCCATTCAGTCCAAAGACGGAAGTACCTTTGACAGTATTGTGTTTGGCGATAAGGAACCACAACGCTGGATAGCAGGCAGCCATGTCTCACCGCATGCCGAATCATTTGAAGGCGCACTGGAGAACGCCGCACCATCGGAAATGATTCACTTCGCCATCACCTATAAAAAAGACGGAACCATTCAGGGCTTCCGAAACGGCATTCCTTATGGTAAGCCCTACCAACGTTCAGGCCTTCAATCCTTTCCAAATGCAACCAGTAATATCGTTTTCGGACGTCATCAACTACCAGACGGTAAACACCTTTTCTTCAACGGACGAATCCTCAAGGCTCGACTGTACGACCGTGTCCTGTCTGATAAGGCCATTGCTTTCTCAGCCGGACTCGCCAGTGACTTTGTCGCCAGAGATGAAATCCTTGGACGTCTTTCCCCTTCGGTCAAATCGCGTTATCTGTCCCTCAAAAAACACAGAAAGCAGATTCTCGAAGAACATCAGACCCTTTCTGAAACCAGTAACTTCAAAATCTATACCGCAATTTCACGTGACCCGGGAGTCACCCATTTACTTTATCGAGGAGACGTTGCCAATGTCGGACCGGTGGTCACTCCTGGAGCAGTCACCGCCGTGGGAAGCCAGAAGGCTGATTTCGAACTGTCTGCGGACAGCCCGGAAAGTGCGCGACGGCTGAAACTGGCCAACTGGATTACGGATCGGTCGAACCCGTTGTTTGCACGTGTCATTGTAAATCGACTCTGGCACTACCACTTCGGCAGTGGGCTCGTGGAAACACCCAACGATTTTGGATTCAATGGGGGTCAACCTTCACATCCGAAACTCCTGGACTGGCTAGCCATGGAACTGATTGAAAACAATTATTCCCTCAAGCACATCCACAGGCTCATCACCACTTCTTCTGTTTTTATGCAGGATTCCCAGCAACGTGTCCAACCTCATGCCATTGATACGTCGAATCGACTGTTGTGGCGCAAACAGCCCCAACGCCTCGAGGCAGAGGCTCTGACAGATAGTATCTTGATGGTGAGCGGCCAGCTTTCTTTCCAGTCAGGTGGTCCTGGATTCGAAGATGTAAAAATAGAATACAATAATGGAACCACCTACTACTCGCCCATTGAACAGGCTGACGAAGCCTTTCATCGACGTGCCATTTACCGTTTCTGGCCACGAGGCGGTAGAAGCACACTTTTGGATACCTTTGATTGTCCGGACCCTTCCACCACCGCTCCCAAACGAACGGTAACTACCACTCCGCTACAAGCTCTCAGCCTTCTCAACAACGCCTTTGTTTTGCGCATGTCACAACATTTTGCCAAACGTGTTCAAAACGAATCCGGTGACAACGCCGCAAAACAGATCGCCCGTATTTACCACGTGGCCTACGGCAGAATGCCGGATGCTCAGGAAACACTACTGGCCCAGGAACTTATTGCCCAGCACGGGCTATCCGCACTTACTCGCGCTATCATTAACAGCAGTGAATTTGTTTTCATTCAATAATGAGGATTCCATGGCCTCCCCTGCCCACGAACAAAACCCGCTGCCGATGCTTAACCGCAGAGAATTTCTCGACTGGAATCTCCACGGACTCGGAACCACAGCACTTTTGAGTCTTTTGGCGAAAGACGGGATTCTCCAACCGAGCAAGTCGCTTGCTGCTTCTGCCTCGCTATCGAATCGACCACGCGCTAAAAGAGCCGTTCAGATCTGTCTTATTGGCGGCATGAGTCATCTTGACTCCTTTGACTACAAACCTGATCTTCAGCAGTATCACGGTAAATCCCTGAACACTACAGAAAAACCCGATATCTTCTTCGGAAAAGTAGGGCTGATCCGTCAAAATGACTGGCGTTTTAGACAACGTGGGCATTCCGGTCTTTGGATTTCTGATCTGTTCCCGCATATCGCAAAATCTGCTGATGATTTGACATTAATTCGTTCGATGGTTTCCGACTCCGCCAATCACACACCCGCCCTTTTCCTTGCTAACAGCGGCTTTCAATTTAATGGATTTCCTTCACTCGGAACCTGGCTTTCATATGGACTGGGAAGTGAAACCGAATCTCTTCCCACCTATGTAGTACTACCCGATCGACGTGGAGGGCCCAACGGTGGTGCTTCCAACTGGAGCAATGGTTTTCTTCCTGCACAAAATCAAGGTGTAGTTCTTCAGGGAGGCAGAAATCCTGTCAGAGACCTGTTTCCGTCGGAAGCCATCCTACCAGCAGCCGACCGTGACAGTCGTCGATTCCTCCAGGTCATCAACGAAAAACATCTTAAACAATTCGGAACCGACGAACTTCTGTCAGCACGAATTCGCAGCTATGCTCTCGCTTCAAGAATGCAGCAATCCATTCCTGATGTCGCTGACTTTTCAAAAGAAACAGATCGGATTCAGAAACTATACGGTATTAATAATGAAGCAACGGACGACGCCGGACGACGCTGCCTTCTGGCCCGACGCCTACTTGAACGAGGGGTCCGTTTTGTACAGATTTTTTCGGGTGGCCCGATTGCCGGGAACCCTCGCGCCAGCTGGGATGCACACGAAAGTGTTAAAGATAATCATAGCCTCGAAGCCGGTCGAATTGATCGGCCGGTGGGAGCTCTCATACAGGATCTTAAACAGCGAGGGATGCTCGATGACACGCTGATCATTTTCACTACGGAATTTGGCCGAACTCCATTTGCACAAAGCGAGGCCGACAAAATAGGCAGCGGTCGGGATCACAATCGATACGGTTTTTCCTCCTGGATGGCAGGTGGTGGTCTGAAGGCGGGAAGCTCATACGGTGCTACCGATGACATTGGCTGGAAAGTAGCTGAAAACCCGGTTACCTGGAATGATTTCCATGCCACCATCCTGCACCTGTTCGGAATCGATCATGAAAACCTTACCTTTTACCACAATGGTATTCAACGCCGTCTGACCAATGTACACGGCCAAGTCCTCTACGACTGCCTGGCCTAGAGCTGCTTTCCTTTTCACAGCAGTTCGGCTGACAGTGCCAGGTCCGCACAACTCGCATCCCTGCACACTCGGAATTTCGATTTCCCATACATTTGCTAAGCTCCATCTATCATTTCGCAGAACTCTTTTGCCCCCTTTCACTCTCGATCGAGCTTCGATGGATACGATCCCTCTTTTCTCACACAAGGCTCATTAAAAACAAAAACTCCTAACGGCGTGGTTGGACTATCCACTTTCCGGAACCCGGGTCTATCGTGAACAAACAACTGAATGATGTAACTGACTGCCACAGATGGTTCACCATGTAATCATTCGCCCCAGATCCGTAATTTGTTTATGATGGCAGCTATACGGTAACCATGAAAAACGTCATAGCTGTTCGAGGCATCCAAAGTTGGAAACACGGTTCCTGTTATACTCTCCCATTATTCAGACCATATCGAGAAACAGACATCCCGTCTGGTTCTTGCTTCGGAAGGCCCTGCTCCTCTCCGTATCCCTTTTAGCTACTCCTGATATTCTGAAATCAGATGTATCTGTGCTACCCGATCAAACCGATCAGGTAATACGTATTTTCAACGTCCGTTGTACGAAATGCCACGGAACGGTTGACGCCAAGGCGAACCTCAACCTCACCAGCCTGAAAACACTTTTTCAGGGCAGTGAGTCTGGTCCCGTTATCGATATCGACGACCGCGCAGCAAGCTTGCTGTTATCACGAGTTGAAAAACAACAAATGCCCCCTGAAGGACAACCTCCCTTAAGTGCTGCCGAGCGTTCCTTAATTCGAACGTGGACGCTCAATACACCCTTTGAACAACACACTTTCAGAAATGAAGACAAACCCATCTCCCAATGGGAAGTACTGCCCATTCTTCAGCTTCGATGTACGGTTTGTCATGGAACACGTCGACGGGAGGGAGATCTCGACCTTCGAACACGCGAGAGCATGCTTCGAGGCGGAAAAACAGGACCTGCTATCGTACCAGGACAGCCTGAGAAAAGCCGTGTGCTGGAACGGATCCATTCCAAAGAAATGCCTCCACGCCGACAACTTGTAAATGTCAGTATTAAACCTCCTCAGGAAGAAGAGATCGCAATCATTCGTGAATGGATTCTACAGGGAGCCCCTGATGATGCGCCGGCAAGAGACATTTCGTCCCATCCGAAGTCCGCAGATAAACCTTCGCTATGGTCGTTTCAGCCACCATCGCGATCTCCGCTTCCAAACCTTTCAAGTCATGCAGTAGACGCTTTTCTGCTTGAAAAACTAAAAATGAACAACCTTGATTTCTCACCACGTGCAGATCGCGCAACCTTGATCAGACGTGCATATCTAGACCTAACAGGTCTGCCGCCATCTCCGGAGGAAATTCAATCCTTCCTTGATGACAATCATCCTGAAGCTTTTGAAAAACTGATTGACCGCCTCCTCGCTTCAACTCAATACGGGGAACGCTGGGCCGGTTACTGGCTTGATATGGCCGGATATGCTGACAGCGAAGGCATCCAGGAGAGTGACTCCATACGCCCCGCAGCCTACCGTTATCGTGATTACGTCATTCGAAGTCTGAACGCAGACAAACCTTATGATCGATTTCTCATGGAACAAATCGCTGGGGATGATCTTGCTCCTTACAGTAAAGATCTAGAAATCAGTCAGGAGACTTATGACAACTTGGTCGCCACGGGATTCCTGCGAATGGCAACCGACGGGACCTATGTTAACATCACGGGTTTTGTTCCTGATCGTCTGGACGTGATAAACGATTCTGTAGAAATTTTCAGTTCGGCCATTCTGGGACTCACTCTTAAATGTGCACGTTGCCATGATCACAAGTTCGACCCGCTTACACAGCGGGACTATTACCGTATGACTGCCCTTTTCAAAGGGGCTTTTGATGAACATGACTGGCTGCGCCCCGTACGCCAGAAAGGTGACCCAGGTATCCAGGATCGATATTTACCCCATGTATCGACACCCGAACGAACACAATGGGAAGAAAAAACCAACGAAATCAACCAGCATATCGAGGCCATCAATACTGCAATCGAAAGAGAACAGAAAAAACGACTTCAACAACTGATTCAAAAACGACTTCAACAACTCCCTTCATCTATTCGTGACGATGTGGCACGAATGATTCGAACTCCTAAAGATCAACGTGATAACGTGCTTCAATATCTTGCGGTGAAGTTCGAATCGCGGATTCGTGTCACATTGGACCAACTTTTGGAAGAAGATTCGACATTCAAATCCTTCAAGGAATCTCAAGACAAGAAACGGGAAGCATGGGAAAACAAACGCCCGGCAGAACCCCTGATTCGAGCCCTTTGGGATCGCGGCTCCCCCTCACCAACCTACCTATTAAAACGTGGTAATTACTTAACTCCCGGTCAACCGGTGACCCCTGGAATTCCGGCAGTTCTAGCTAACACACGTCATCCTTTCCAAATCATTAAACCCTCTGCCCCCTCCACGAGTACTGGACGCCGGATGGCTCTTGCTTCCTGGTTGACTCGTCGTAATCATCCGCTCACTGCCCGTGTTGTTGTAAATCGCATCTGGAAACATCATTTCGAACAGGGAATCGTATCAACGCTCGATAATTTTGGTCAGACAGGAGCAAGACCTACACATCCCGAACTGCTGGACTGGCTTGCATGTGAACTGATGGACAACGCATGGAGCATGAAGCACATCCATCGTCTAATCATGACCTCATTCGCCTATCAACAAAGCTCCCAAGTGGATCCCGAACGCAGTAGAAAAGACCCCGAAAACAAGTTCTTATCTTTTATGCCGATGAAACGTTTAGATGCCGAAGCCCTTCGGGACAGTCTTCTGGACATTGCTGGCTTACTGAATCGTGTCCCCTTTGGCCCTCCTGATCCTGTGAGTACTCGAAAAGACGGCCTGGTCAGTTCGAATCCCATAAATGGCCAGTGGCGCCGCAGCATCTATCTACTTCACCGTAGAACCACCATGCCCACACTTCTTATGACTTTTGACCGACCAAGGATGAGTCCAAACTGTATTGAACGAACTGCATCCACAGTTGCCCCTCAAGCACTGCATCTTTTTAATAACACACTGGTCCACCAATGGGCAAAAGGATTTGCGAAACGTGTCCTCCGAAACGCCTCAGAAAAGACAGATGACCGTATTCACTACGCTTATCTTCTGGCTGCTGGAAGAGCGCCTCTTGCGCGAGAGTTCGATCTTGCATCTCAATACCTTGAGGCCTTTCAGACAGCATGGTCTGATTCTCCAACATCGGATAAAGATAATGGATCTTCCGAAATGCAGGGATGGGTGAATTTATGCCATGCATTGTTGAACTCGGCTTCCTTTTTATACATCGATTAGAACAGACAGGAACAGGAGGTACTCGTACCCCTGTCACAACTCATGATTGCTGACCACCTATCAAGACGTGCCTGGTTCCAACGCACCGCTACCGGAATTCAGGCAACAGCCCTGACATGGCTTTTACAGCAGGAAAATCTCGGTTTCGCTGAATCATCGTCACCCGCACAGAATGCACCACCTTACCATTTGCAACCGCGACCGACCCACCATACTCCACGTGCCAATGCGATGATTCATCTGTTTATGAATGGCGGTCCCAGTCAAATGGACCTATTCGACCCCAAGCCGGTACTGAACCGCCATCATGGAGAAGATTATTTCGAAAACATCTCTGGAGAAGTCGAAAATCCGGAAGCCGCCGGAAAATTAATGCGTTCCCCATTTACTTTTAAGCAACATGGAAACAGTGGCTGTTGGATGTCGGATGCCATGCCGTTTTTATCTCAATGTGCGGATGATCTTGCTGTCATTCGTTCCCTGTTCACAACCAATTTGACACATGAACCGGCCCTCTACAAAATTCATAGCGGGCAAACATTTCCGGGACTTCCCACGCTTGGCGCATGGGTGTCTTATGGATTGGGAACCATTAATCAAAACCTGCCATCCTACATTGTCCTGGATGATCCACTGGGTCTACCTGTAAACCAAACTCAAAACTGGCAATCTGGTTTCTTGCCTCCACATTACCAGGGAACTCGATTTCGCAGCACTGGAGATCCGGTGCTCAATCTGCGCCGCGAATTTCAGGAACCTGAAAAAGTCACTCAACTGGAAAGATCACTGATTAAACAACTCGATGAATTTCATCGCAGTCTTCATCCCGGCCAACTGCAACTCGACGCACGCATCACCAGCTACGAACTGGCTGCCCGTATGCAACTCTCAGCAGCAAACGTTCTCGACCTTTCAAGCGAAACACAAGCCACGCTGGACATGTACGGAATCGGTCAAAAAGCCACGGACTCCTACGGACGGCGATGTCTTTATGCACGACGGCTTATTGAGCGTGGCGTCCGTTTTGTCCAGTTGTTCATTAATTTTCAAATTTGGGATAACCATACAAATCTGGCAAGTGGTTTAAAAGCGGCCTGCGAGAAGACAGACCAACCCATTGCCGCCTTGTTGAAAGATTTGAAACAACGAGGTCTCCTCGATTCGACTCTTGTCGTTTGGGGAGGAGAGTTTGGCCGACTTCCCATTGCTCAGCTTCCCGGAGATAAGGACGAGAAAAAAGCAGGAAGAGATCACAACAAAAATGCGATGGTCAGTTGGATGGCTGGTGGAGGCATTCAGGGAGGCATCTCCTATGGAAATACCGACGACCTTGGATTACGCGCCGTAGAAAACCGAGTCAGTGTCCCAGACTGGCATGCAACAATTCTACATCAACTCGGTCTCGACCATGAAATACTCAACTTCCCCAGAAACGGCCTTAAGGAACGTCTTTCCGGGGTTTACCCGGCCCGTGTTATTTCAGAAATTCTCCATACGCCTGCCTAGGCTTCTTCCATCGAACCGCCGCAACGGTGTAGCGGTTTCTACCTGATTGTCGATGGTGTCCCTCACATCCGCTGTTCGCCTGTCTTTATTTGCCTTCCGATGAATGGACCATGACTTCCAGTTCTTCCAAATACGGTGAGGGACGCAGCGCGTCAAGCCCCCTGATCGCAATTCCCAACTGATTATTACCACGAAACGGAGGACAAAAAGACAGGTCGATTTCAAAACGTTGCCCCGAGAGGCCACTTCGTTTTGATCCAATTGGAAAACGATGCACCACTGCAGGGTCAAAACGGATGCCGTTAAGATCAAGCGATACTGGCTGGTTTTCAGACAAATGATATATCCAGAATTGCATTTTTCCGGTCAATTTCTCTCCATTTCGACCATCTGCCATCCTGAATGGATACTGTTTTCGCTTTCCAGACTCTTCTGGAAGAAACTGAACCGGCTGGATATTACGTTGCCCCAAAGGGCTGTATCCTTCGTCATACCAGGGATAATTGCGTAATGGAGGACGTCGCGTGTTCATGCCCTTGCCCATAGGGAGAAATCGATACGTCCGGGGCCCTTGATACACGCTTTCCCGGTCTAAAACAGCATGCGTCCAGCGTCGAATGCGGTTCCGCTGTTCAGGAGCAGCTGTCTTTTCCCTGCCAAAATGAATTCCCACATTCCAAAACGAAATGGTATCCGCACCCCAAGCAAAGTAATTCGCAGCTGTCCCGCGTGCCTCTGATTCATTAATCAGCATCCCAACATAACCGTTGGCATGTTTCGAAGACATGGCTATTCCTCGGTCAAGTATGGTAGGCGTTCCCTGCCATACCGCCCCAATCATATTACCCATCACGACAACCGTATCAACACCGGCAGGCTTGGTGAATCGCGAAAATTCTTCTATCGGGAGCTGAGGATCCGTATTATTCCAGGTAGAAACCACCACATAATCGACCCATTTGCTACTGACCCATGTTTCAATATCAATACCCGCTAACCAACAGCATTCCACGGACTCAGGTACCCGTACTCCTAATATGTATGGGGATTTTCCGCGTTCTGTGGCAAGTCGATCCAGAAGTTTTCGAATCCTTTTAAGATAGTCGGTCATCGTAGACGCATTTTGTCTACCACGATCTCTGGGAAAATGCTTGGCCCAGCGAACAAAATTCAGTTCCAGACCGTCGACATCGTAATTTTTCACAATTTCTTTCATGATTTCAAAACGGTGATCTCGCACTTGTGAATAAGAATAGTCCAGTGCCGTTTCATTCGACCGTCCATCAGGTTGTTGAATGACATACTGTGGGTTATCCAGCGCAAACTTGGAACAAAGCGGCATGCTCGGATCCAGAGAACGATGATGTGTGTCACTCATTCGAATAGCCGCAAGGACTTCCTTGCCTTTGGATTTCATATGTTGAGTTACGACCTTCAGCGCGTCGGTGCCCTCCGATGCCAGCCCCCTGATCCCAGGATCCCATCCCGTGTTAAGCGGTTGCGGAAAACGGGCCCCAAACGTTTCTCCCACTTTTGTTTGATAGGTACAAATATCGGGTGTGGCAGCCAGAAAAACAAAAGTGGTAAACGGCACATGGGCCACTTCACGGTCCAGCCAGCCGCGCACAAAAGCTGACGTCTCTTCAAGCGGTGCTTCACTAAGAACCTGAGCGTCATCGTTGAATATAATTCGGGATGTTTTATGATCCTCGGCAGCAACAATCCTCGTGCTACTCAACATCGTAAGAACCAGAAATACCACCGGCCAGCCACCATCTCTTATTACATGTCGTAAGTTCTGGATTAGCATGACGCCCTTCTCCGATCTATGATGTCTGGTCATCCGTTAACGATTTCTCATGAGACCTTTTAGTTCCGTGTCCATTTAACGGTGCACAGACAAAAGTCCCGTTCACAACATGATGTCAACCAAACCACAACCTAATCTGATGTGTATTTCCCAAACCGGAAATCACACCATGCTTTTACCTTATGGATCGTTTTTCCTGGAATCATCGAGTTCTATGGCGGACCTGAAACACGCTGCTGACAATGGCCAGGTCACCATTCGTACGAACGTTTGAACCGTATCTTAGCACACCGAAACGGTTATCGATGTGCTGAAAAGCCTGAAAGGAATCCTCCGTGATCCAGCACACACCAGAATTACTTTACCATGAGAAACTGCCTGTTCTCGTTTTTACCTCCCGAGTAAACCGTGATTCCCTTCACGGATCCTCATTGTTTGGTATTCTGTGATCGAACCTTATCCCTACCTGAACCCTTGCTTTGTAAACGGATCGATTATGCACACGGGTGATTTGCTTGTTGAACTGTTACAACATTATGGAGTGACATCTGTTTTTGGTGTTCCTGGTGGCCAGACGTGTGCACTCTATGATGCGATAGCCAGACGTCCAAACCAGATGCAGCATATTTTGTTTCGTGATGAACGAAATGCGCTGTTTGCTGCAGACGGATTTGCAAGAATGACAGGGAGCGTTGGCGTCTGTGATGTCACCGTCGGTCCTGGTACGCTAAAGTTGCCGTCGGGACTGGCAGAAGCATGCCACTCATCCGTACCCATTCTCTGCATCATAAGTGAAGTCCCCAATCATTGGAAACATCTCTATTCCCGCGGTACGGCCAGCCAAGCTATGCAACAGGAACGCCTTTTAGATGGCCTCTGCTGCTACAGTACCACCGTGCAGGATCCAGCCCAGCTTCCCGATATTCTACGTATTGCTTTGAGCCACGCGACCGCAAATCGGCCGGCCCCTGCAGCCATTCTGATTCCTCACAACATCTTTGATGAACCATGGGACCCTGAACAGCTTCCTATCCCTCAGCAATCTATCCAGCCGGCAGTCTACCCTAGCTTTCGATGCCGACCTTGCCAAGCAGACGTCCAATCAGCCCTTTCTCTGCTTCAGGAATCCCAACGCCCAGTCCTGCTCGCAGGCGGCGGTGCCCTCTCGTCAGGTGCTTTTCATGAAATAATCGCACTCGCAGAGAGACTTCAGATCCCCATTCTCAGCACCTTTTCCGGAAGGGGAATTGTAACTGACCAGCATGACCTTTCTCTGGGCCTTGTTGGAAATGTAGGTCTGAAAAGTACACGTGATTGCCTGGAACAAGCAGATACGGTTTTCCTTATCGGTTACAAAAGTGCTCAAAATTCCACGTTCGACTGGACTCTTCCAAGATCAGACCAAAAAATTATTCATCTTGATATTGATGCCGCAGAACTGGGTAAAGTATTTAAAACGGATATCGGATTGCTCGGTGATGCCAAATCCGGACTTCAAATGATGCTGGACCAACTCGAAGATGGTTCGGCTTCACCTCCTTCCGTTTCGGGATCAAGAACTGAATGGATCCAAACACTCAAAACAAAAACCGAAAAAGAGCGACACCAACTGGCAGATCGAAACCAGTCTCCCTTGTTACCTCAAAGGGTCATGTCCGAATTGACGCAACAAACCCATAAGGACGATGTGGTTGTGTGCGATGCAAGCTATGTATCAGGATGGGGCGCCATCTATTACACTGTCCGGAAAGCTGGCCGTGTAATCCTGACCCCGCGGGGATCAGCCGGACTCGGATTTGCTCTGCCTGCAGCCATCGGGGCGTCCATTGCACGTCCGGATCAAAGAATCATTGTCTTGGCCGGCGATGGCGGTTTATCCTATTCGCTTGGAGAATTGGCAACTATTGTACGTTATGGCCTGAACATCAAGATTCTGGTCTTCAACAACCACAGTCTAGCCTGGATGGAACACTGGCATCGTTTGAAGTTTTCCGAAGGTGACGGTACACCCTTCCATCTGAATGCTGTTGATTTCTGTCAAGTAGCGAGAGGATTTGGTTGTCCCGCTGCAACGGTTGAAGGTCACGAACAACTTGCGGAACGCTTAAAAGACTGTCTAGAAACTATCGGTCCTGCACTCCTCGACATTCAGACAAGCCGGGATGCAAGCCCCCTGCCGTATTATGTTGATTCCATTGGA
>CAXEIY010000019.1:0-6103 GCA_963996245.1 uncultured Planctomycetia bacterium
CGTGCGATCAGAAACTGGCTAGTGGTACGTGGGCCGCCATCGTCTTTGTTTCCCTGATGCCCTTTGCCATACATTTCCCTGACTTTGGGGTCTTCTTTTTCGACGTCGAGGGCATCGACCAGTTTGCTCGAGGTTAAGACATCAAATGCTTTTTCGGTAAAAGCATCCACACCGTTTAGGGTTCCTGAATGGTCGATGTCACGTCGGATTCGGTCCAATCCACTCAGCAGTGTTTTTCGATCAGACAACCGGTCGACAGTGATATCGTTCAATACCATGTTAGCCAGACCATCACCATCCGGCTTGAACGGAGTGTGAGTCAAACCGAGGAAACCTGACTCTCCGGGGTGCGACCAGGGGTTATGCCCCATTTTCGGTGACAAGCCTACAAACGGAGGCACGGACTGATCTACATGGCCCTCAATACGAGACAGGAATGCACCCAGACTGGGACGATTGTGCAGTTTGCTGTCACGTCGAGAATATCCGCTGAAACAAACATGTGAGCTATGTTCATCCCGGCAGCCAATCAGAGAGCGGATCGCAACCAGTTTTTCCATCATCCCAGCGAGTCTGGGAAACAGTTCTCCGATCTGCACACCGGGTACACTGGTAGCGATCGGATTGAATTCGCCACGAATTTCCCGGGGCGCCTGTGTCTTGATTTCCCACATATCCTGATGAGGAGGTCCACCGGGGAGAAACACCATAATGGTGGCCTTGTGAGAGGACTGCCAAGGAGTGGGTTGTTGCGACTGGGCCCGCAATATCTGTGGTAAAGAAAGTCCGCCGAATCCCAGACTTCCAATTTGAAGGAAATTTCGCCGTGTAAGGCCATCACAAAACCGATGGCTGTCACCCATGATATTAAACATTACGCCTATCTCCTTCCCGATCAGTCCATGTTCACGGTAAAACAGTTATGTAGTAGCGGTTACAACTGTTTCAGGGGCTCGTTTTCAATCAGACGCACAGAAACTAGACTCTGAAATGAGGATACAAAACATCGACAATAGTATAGGTGAAGTTCGAATTTCCCGTCAATGATAAAACATCTCGTATATCGTAAGTTATTACCACACAGTTAATTACAGCTATATGTGTTCAGGCCCGCGGCTGGTTAAGAAAGGAGTCTGTGAAGATGGCTTGTGATTGCTCAGTCAGACCTACTGAATTTTCCAGCGTTTTTGAAACAACAGGTGGGTAAGTAGATAGAGTACTGGACAGAAGGGGGCATAAAAGGAAAAAAAGCCTAGATGAACTGGAAACACAGGAAGGGAAGGGGGTGTGGTTCCTGTTTCATCTTTAGGATGCACCGGTACGCCGAAAGCTGCCGACAGGGGAGATGAAATACTGTACTTTGCGATTTGATCATCCGTTAGAGCGGTAATTTGAAGCAGTGGTCTTGCAGCGACCGGGCCCCCGAAGAGGGTCAGAATTATCAGGTATGACCCGATTAACGCAGCGGTTGTTTTCCGAAAAAGAACCGAGCAAAACAGGGATAGCAGTGTGGTAATCAGACAGGTGGTCCCGATGATGGCCACAAACCAGAAGAAGGATAGCCATTGTGCACGCAGGTCTTCCACTAGGAGGTAGGCAAGAAAAAGCGGCCATGTTAAAAAGGCAGTTAAAGCAGACGAGATGCGTAATCCGGACAGCAGCTTGGCTGAGAGAATGGTGTGAGGTTTCAGAAGCGTAGTAAGTAATAGGGGGAGTGTTTTGCGTTCCCGTTCTGCTGTTACCAGTGCAGCACAAAAGACGGGGCCTACCAGCATATTGAAGAGGATTACATAACCTGTGTACCATCCGGCATAGGCTGGCTGGAAGAAAAGAAACCAGGCCATGAACGGTATCGCAAGAAACATACTTACCTGGACGACAATACGAAGCATCAGGGTTCCCTGCGCAAAAATTTCGCTTCTCAGTTCCTTGTCGAGAACCGGATTTGATCCATCGGGAAGAAGTTCTTCTCTTTTGGCCGGAGCTAGGAGCCGATCAGGAAAATGATCGCGTTGAATGACTAATCCGACCGCGTTGTGTTGTTCTTCCTGTTCATTCAGAACGTCTTTTCCGTCGCTTCCGATGTCGGGCGGATAGAGTAAGCGTTTTCGGATCAGCTTGATAAGGATGAACCAGATAGCAAAAGACGCCGGTAGTATCAGTGAAAGGACGGCATATAATTGAACGTGTTCCGATTGCCGTCGTAAAGCGATCCAGAGTGACAAAGTAACGATCGCCAGGGGCAGGATGGTCAGGTAACTGACAACTAGAGAGGCTGCCGTGTGACGGAAATAGGTCGAGCAGGCAATGCTGAGTAGTCCGTAGGTGCTGGCGGAAATAAGAAGGATGAAATAAGCGGTGAACATCTCTGTGATACTGATACCTCCCAGAGGGTAGCAAAGTACCAGCAGCGGAAGGGAAGAAATAATCAATATGGACAAAAAAAACATGGCACTCAGAAATTTCCCTAGTAATACAGCAGTGGGATCCAGGGGGCTCGCCAGCAGCATTTCGTAAGTTTTACGTTCCTTCTCTCCACTAACCGATCCCGCAGCAAAAGTGGGTGCCATCAAGGTGACAATCACAAACTGTCCGATGAAGAAAGTGTTCAGGAGCCGTCGTCCTGTTTGCGGTGATGCGAAATCAACTTGTTCCTGTCTTGGCCATAAAACCCATACCAGGGCTGCCAGTAATGAAACGTAAAGTAACTGGAGCGCAAATGCCCGACGCATACGTAGATTGGCGAGTAACTCACGTTGTAATACGGGATTGTCAAATAAGTACATTGTCTGGGACTTGCTTGTTATTCACACACAATTTCGAGCGGTTGACGGAAGCGAATGGTTGGGTACAAAGATCGATTTTCTGGATGAGACGGACCCGAAGATTTTGCTCAATGGTTTGATCCCTCGATTGATTAAGATATCATCTTCGCTAGAGGAAACCAGTAATCGTCGTAGACAGGCTGTTCCTGTTTGTGAAATTCGGAGCTGCCTGAAAGGATCGTTCGAGTCCTTGTCTGTCTTGTGACAGAACCGGACAAACTCTGCATGCTTCAATTCGAATCCCGTATCTGATGTTTTTGAGGAGAACTCCGTGAAACACCTGTTCTTGTTTTTAACCGCGTTGTGCATAAGTGTGCCTGTTGTATCAGCCGAGCCTTTAAATAAAGCAAAACAAGGTGTAGAGGTCGTAACGGACAAACATGGCGCCACTATTCGGATCAATGGCCAATTGTTCACTCGCTATCTGATTGATGCGGGTCCCAAACCCTATTGCTGGCCTGTGTTGAGTGCAGACGGTACGGAAGTGACACGTGCTTTTCCCATGAAGAAGATTGAGTCAGAAAAGCATGATCATCCTCACCAGCGAAGTTGGTGGTTCACTCATGGGGATGTTAATGGTATTGATTTCTGGGCAGAGACAGAAGAATCAGGTCTCATCGTGCATCGGGCATTTCTCACGGCTCGAAGCGGATCCCGAGTTGGAGAACTTACGACACGTAATGACTGGATGTCGCGTGCGGGAGTCAAAATTTGCGAGGATATTCGCACCATTAGAGTTCATAATATCGACGAATCACGACTGGTCGATTTCGACATTACGGTGGCTGCAACCGAAGGCCCTGTAACGTTTGGTGATACCAAAGAAGGAATGATGGGTTTTCGCGTTGCGACTTCCATGGATGTGAATTCAGAGATGGGAGGGCGAATTGTCAATAGTCGCGGGCAGACGGATCTGGATGCATGGGGGCAGGCAGCTGAATGGGTTGATTACACCGGGCCAGTGAATCGTCGGTCACTCGGCGTCGCTGTGTTGAATCATCCTTCGAGTTTTCGGTTTCCTACATATTGGCATGTAAGAACCTATGGTCTGTTTGCCGCCAACCCCTTTGGTTTACACCATTTCAAGAATAACGATGCATTGGATGGAGGACATACGATTGCCAAGGGAAGTGCGATTACTTTTCGTTATCGCATCTATATTCATAAAGGCGATACAGCAGAAGCGGATGTGGCGAAAGTTTATCAAGAGTACGCATCCGAATAACACGAGTGTAGACGACAGATTCATGGTTTGGCGGATCAGAACCTTGTTGTGGCAGGTTCCAGAGGATTACCGTGTCGCGTTTTACAGGTGATGGGGCAGTTAAAGAATCTAGTCCAACAGACATGGGTAAGTGCTGGTAACTGAAGATTGAACAGGAAAGGGTGGAGGGAATATGAGTAGACGACAGGTATCAGGAATCATAGCGCTTGTAATGGGGATGATTGTGGGCGGATGTGGATCAAGACAATCTGCGCCGATTCTTGATACGGCAAAGGAAAAATCGGTCACATTGCATACCACGGAAAGCACCGAGTCAGAGATCGCTTATGAAATTCAGAAGGAGCCTGGACCGCTTATTGAGGTTTCTGTCGAATCGGAAATCACAGATCAGGCTGGACTGGATGGGGCCTGGCCACAATGGTTTGGACCTCATCGTGATGGCATCAGTTCCGAAACGGAATTGTTAACGGAGTGGCCTGCCGAAGGTCCTGAAATGTTGTGGAAAGTTCCTGGAGGCCCGGGTTTTTCAGCGTTGTCGGTGGTTCACGAACGACTCTACACGATGGTGGAAGAATCCGGTGTTGCACGGGCGATCTGCATTAACACAGAAAATGGCGAGCGGGTCTGGTCGGTACAGGTGGGGGATGCGTTTCCGGGAAAGGGGTATGAGGGGCCGCGTTCGACTCCGACAGTTGATGAGGATCGCGTTTACTGTATGAGTCCCCAGGGAGATCTCTGGTGTTTACAGGCGGATACAGGTGAAACTATCTGGCATCGTAACGTTCTCAAGGATTTTGAAACCGAAAATATCATCTGGGGTCTGTCTGCCTCTCCTTTGATTGAAGCAAATATGCTTCTTGTAAATGTGGGGGGGGCCGGGGCTTCGATTGTTGCATTTGACAAGATGAATGGGGCGGTTATTTGGCAGGCACACAATGATGTGGCCAGCTATGCATCCCCCATTGCCATCAATGTTGGTTCCGTTCGAGAGATAGTTTTTTATGCCGGGAAATCGCTTTTTGGAATTGGTCCTTTGGATGGACAGCGACACTGGCGGTTTGACTGGGAAACAACGAACGACATGAACATTGCGACCCCCCTTTATGATCCTGAAACACACCTGTTGTTCGTTTCTGCTTCACGCGATACAGGACGTTGCTCGGCATACAGGCTGAATGAGAAAAATGGAACGATTCTGGCGGAACACGTCTATACCAGTAAGGTGATGAAAAATCATTTCAATGGTTGTGTTCTGCTGGACGGTTATCTCTACGGTTTTGATAATACTATTCTGAAATGTCTGCGATTAGAGGATGGACAGGAAATGTGGGCTGATCGAAGTGTAGGTAAAGGTTCGCTAATTGCAGCTGACGGGCATTTGTTTCTGATTGGCGAGCAAGGCGTGGCTGGTGTTGCAGAGGCCAGTCCTGAAGCGTACCGAGAAAAAGGAAGGATGAAAATTCTGGAGTTTAAGAGTTGGACGCCTCCTTCTCTTGCTGAGGGCGTGCTGTATTTGCGTGATCAGCAACACATTACCGCACTGAATTTGAGAACAGACACGCCATGAAGCATAAATAACAAATCAGGAAATAGAGGGCACAATAGACTGACTTTGTAGTAGATGATGAGTGCATAAAAAAACACATGCCACCCGAGAAGGCGGCATGTGTTTTTTTTGGATCGCACATCAACGAACTCAATTAGTTTTCGCTGAAGTTAAAACGTTGCTTGGCATCTTTGTTGAGCGGGTTTTGAGCGAAGCGTTTGAAACATCCAGGGCAAAGGTCGAATCGAAATGCCTTGGGGGAATCATCAAAGTCCACATCGTCAACCTGATCGACATCACGAAGCAGCTCACTAATTTGCTCGAGATGATCTTCCTCAAACTCTTCGTTTCCAAAGAAAGAATCGTTTTCTGCCGCATATCCTTCAATCTTGACTACATAATGTTGGTCGCGGTCGGGTTCTACATCTTGGCCGCACAAATCACACGTAAAATGGATCATAAATACCAATCCTCGCAGCTCAGCGGGGTAAAATTAACTGGGGACTA
>CAXEIY010000020.1:0-12453 GCA_963996245.1 uncultured Planctomycetia bacterium
AATAAGTGTCGCGTATTGTCATATTTCCCAAAAGGAGACACTTGTTGAGAAAATGAAGATGAAATGAATATGGTTTGGTGTTCCATTAGGCGATGTCCTGGTTAGCAATCTAATGGCGTTGTGTCCGTGGGATGAGACATGATATATGGATATATCAAGGGTCGCATACGTGTACTGAAACTATTGCACATGTTGGGTCGATAATGGTGAATATATGCGGTTTCGAGTCCACACGTTTCACATCTATGTTTTCTTGATGACCGCCTGGAAAAATATCCATACAGGGTCCTTGTTACTTTTGGGGAAGTAATTCAAAAACAGGAGCAACCATCGAACCGGCTGGAGCGCGTATGCCAAGTAAGGCAGCCAATGTTGGAGCAATCTGTGCTGGAGATACTGCCGTGGCCGAGTTTCCTTGTGGGATGCCAGGACCTCCCACCATCAGTATGACCTGGCGATCATATTGCCACGGACTTCCATGAGTGGTTGGGTATTTCTGGATGGGAAGATGAAACGGTCGAAAAGCAAACAGGATGTCACCACTGCGTTTTTCATGAAAGGTTCTTGCAAATCGCGTGATCATACTGGCCTGACCCGAAGAACGAGGGTTCAAGTCGTGTGCTACAAGCTGATCACGTGTAAAACATATGGCTATGTCGGGATGCTTCAGTAGTTCGTCACGAATTATCCGCTGTGCTTTCCGGTAACCTTGGTCCTGTAATTCTGGAAGTGTGCGATTGAGGTAGATTTCAAAATAATCGATATGGTGAATATAACGGCTTTGCGAAGGCAGACTGCCAAGGTGTGTTACAAGAACCGATTCCAGATAGTTTTCGAAAACAGCCGGCGAAGCAAGCGGAACCCGGCCTGATTTTAGGCCCATCGCGGCCGAGAACTCCGGAATGGGGCATATCCCATGGTCGGATGTAACAATCACGAGCGGATCCACACCGCGTGTCTCGGTTAACCAGCGGAGAAACTTGCCAACCATTCGATCTGTGCGAAAAGTAACATCCTGCACTTCAAGACTATACGGTCCATAGTGATGACCGATGTAGTCGTTTGCGGAAAGCCCGATGGTCAGAATGTCTGGAATAGCATCTTGCCCAAGTTCTTCTTTTTCGATCAGTAATTTGGCTAAAGAGAGTGACCACTCATTGGCAAAAGGTGATACTTTCAGGGCGGAGTAGTACTTTTCTCCTGGTCGGATTGGAAGGTGATGTGGAAAGGAGTTACCTAAAGAAACCGGCCCTTTTTCGTATGGACTTTCATCTGGACGGAAGACGCTATAGTTCGAAATGTTATCTATTAAATCCCATGTCATTCCTGCAAATGATTCGACATCACGACATCTGTTCAGATTGTCAAGGTATTCAGGAAGGGATGATTGATAGTAATTACTTGTAACCCACTGTCCTGTGCTGTCATCAAACCAATAAACCCCATCTGCAAGGTGTCCTCCCATGAGGATGGCTGCACGATCTTTGAAGGCAATACTGTAGATACGTGACTGATTTCCTGTGGTAAGTTTTAACGTGTCGCCGACGGTGGGAAGGATGAGATTACGTGGTGATCGTCCTAGTTGCGGGGAAGAACCCCCTGTCATAACAATCGATGTGCTTTGGTCTTCAACACAGTTGATAACGGTTCGCTTCGTGCGATCGTACCAGTGATTTCCAATAATTCCGGTTAAGGCGGGATAGGCGCCTGTAAGCATGACACTGTGACCTGGCCCCGTAAAAGTGAACGCATGTTCGTGATGGCAGTTTGTGAATTGCATTCCGCGTTTCAACAGTTGTTTCACAAGGCCGGTGTCGGACAATCCAGATGCAAATCGAGTTAAATATTCCTGTGGGAATTGATCAATAGCGATGACAATAGTCAGACGCGGAGGGGGTGGATCGGAGGCACTTAGCTGGGAGAGGTTGAAAAGATTTATCAGGAACACACTGAGGAAAAAGACCACGCAAGGACTGGACTGGTCAGGAAGTCGGGAAAGGCTAGACATGGTTGTTTATAAGCCCATAAAAAAGTTCCATGTTAAACTCACATGATTATTTTAGTAACCGCGGTTTCTGAACTTGTTGTGAGAGTAATTGCCTGTAAGGATATTAATGACGGACCGTTGATGAATAGAAATCATAATAATATTGGTTCCGTCTGGGCTCATTGATTCCTTTCATGTTTACCTACCCTGGGTAATACGGTTTTCGTTTTTCGTATTTTCTGATTCGAGGAGAGTGATGTGATTCGTGAAGATGCCTTTCAGCTGCTCTGTGAATATACGAAAAATAAGGGGTTAATACGCCATATGCTTGCCGTCGAAGCTTGTATGAGAGCCTATGCTCACAAATATGGTGAAGATCAGGAAAAATGGGGAATCGTAGGTCTTTTGCATGACTTTGATTACGAGCGGTGGCCTGATCCGCCAGATCATCCATTGCGCGGGGCCGAAATACTCCATGACAAAGGTTATCCGGAAGACGTCATTTACGCGATCAAGTCGCATGCGGATTACCTGGAAGATTGTCCCAGAATCTCGAAAATGGATCAGGTGCTCTATGCTTGTGATGAATTATCCGGGTTTGTTACAGCTGTGGCACTTGTTCGACCGGGTGGCCTTTCGGGCATGAAACCAGCAAGCATTCGAAAGAAGATGAAGCAGAAATCATTCGCTGCAAGTGTTAATCGTGAGGACATTATCCGAGGCTGTTCAGATCTTTCCATCGATCTTAACGAGCATATTCAGTTTGTCATTCATGCCATGCAGGAAATTGCTGAAGAATTAGAGTTGTCCCAAGCATGATACTACTGAAACAGTGTGGGAAGGCGTGTATTGAGATAATCTTCAATGACATCCGCACAATGCTGGTAATCCGCGTAGGTTCCGCCTATCGGGTCAACAACATCTGCATTCAGAGGGGCGAGTAAATGAATGCGGTCGGCGAGTTCCGGCCATTCAAGCAAAATCGCATCACGATGTTGTCGAGTCATGGTGAAGATGAAGTCAGCATGTTGGGCCAACTGGAAATCAAGGGGTTTACTGATATGATCTGCAATATTGCCCCCTCGGCGTTGTACCTCTTCAACGGCTTCCGGACTGGCTTTACGGCCGGTACTAGCCGCTATTCCTGCAGAAGCAATTTGCCATCCATGGGATGCCAGTTCTTTTTGCGCGCATCCAATCTTGCTGGCCAGAAGTTTGGCGCAAAGTCCTTCTGCGATCGGGCTACGACAGGTATTCCCGGTGCATACAAACAGGATGTTACAACTGACCATGGAACGCAGGCTTTTTTCCACGATTACTCCTGTGCGCAAAATCCGCCAGTCACCTTCAGATACTTCAACTACAGTGGATGGTTGCTGATGCTTGGTAGGTCCATCATCAACAATAAGGCGGAGTGATTCAGAAAAACTGCCAGCAACCTGATCTGCTGCCGTCGCATCTGGCTGGCCACTTATGTTAGCACTGGTCAGAAGAAGCGGACCAGAAAGCAGCCCCAGTAATTCATGTACAAAGGGATGATCACAGACTCTTAATCCGATGTTACCGTTTTGTATCACCCGTTCTTTTACCGCCTCAGGCAGTTGCTCGATCAGAGTTCCCTGCGCACTAGCCGGCAGAACAAGGGTCAGTGGTCCGGGCCAACAACGTCTCATGAGCCGCCGGCCAACAGAACTGACATCGGGCACAAAAGCAAGGGCTTCCTGGATACTTTTAACCGCAACGGAGAGAGGCTTATCATCGTCCCGTTGTTTGAGTTGGGAAATGCGGTGAGCAGATGACTCATTTAGCGCAAAACCAGCAATTCCATAAACTGTTTCGGTGGGCAACGCAACCAAGTGGCCGGACGACAGACAATCTGCAGTTTTGTGTACAACCTCTGGCAACGAGTTTGTTTTTGAGAGGTCAACAATCTCTGGATATGCGGCCATTAACCATTGACTTTGTAACGGCATGGCAGGAAACGCAAGCTGCTATTACCTCGGTTAACCAGAATGGGATGATTTTCATGGGGCGGTTGCAAAAGTCTCATAACCCATACGGATTAATCGCGTCCAGACGAAGTTGCAACCGTTATTGCGATCTTAATATAGCGATCGTTGGCGTAATTCGTCAAGCACTTGTCAGATCGATATCAGGAGTGGAAGAAAGGTTGGTTTTCAAAATAGGTCTTGTTTGCTCCGGCGGTTAAGAACAGACATCCTGATGAGATATTGATTCCTCTTTCCATTCACGAAACGCCTAAATAAAAATGTCCTTATCTACGATGGAACCAAGATAAATAACATGGAACCTCTATCGTTCCAATCCAGCACCCAGTGATCGGTTATCGGTCATTTGACCAGGAACAGTAACCTTAAGGGGTGGTAAATACTCCAGGTGATCGATAGGATGCCGAACATAGAAATAGCGGTGATTAGGTAACAAGGAGCTTGCGATCGCAAACTCACTTTTGGGTTACTTGAACATATTCGTAGAAATTATCGGTTTGAAAGAAAGGTCAATGGAATGAGTAAACGAGTTGCAATTGTTATGGGCAGTGACAGTGACTGGCCAACCGTTCAGGAAACAGGTAAGGCTCTTGATGAACTGCAGATACCGTGGGAAGCACATGTGATGAGTGCCCATCGAACTCCGGAACTGGTCCAGAAATTTGCATCGGGAGCCAGTGATAATGGAATTGGGGTCATTATCGCAGCAGCCGGAGGCGCTGCGCATTTAGCCGGTGTTATTGCTGCTCATACGGTTCTTCCAGTAATTGGAATTCCTATTCAAACAGCTTCTCTCGGAGGTCTGGACTCCCTATTGTCAACCGTTCAGATGCCCGGGGGTATTCCCGTCGCAACGATGGCGATAGGAAATGCTGGAGCAAGAAATGCCGGGCTCTATGCCGGTCATATTCTGGGCGTTGCAGATAATTCACTAACGGAACGCTTAGTTACTTTCCGCAGCGATATGCAAAATAAGGTATCTGCCAAAAATGATGCCTTACAAAACAAGCTGAACGAGTAGCCACAATCCTTGTAGGGTTAATGTGAAGTATGTGACCGGGATGCCAATCGAGATTCCAGAGGTATGAATAAAATCCCGTTGGACAAGGGGCAAACACTGTCTACGGTGGAGTGGGTGGGTCAAGGACAGGGATTTCTGCGTCTTATTGACCAGACCCGCCTGCCAACGGCAATGATATTGGTTGACTGTCAGACTATAGAGGAGCTGTGGGAATCGATTCATGTGCTTCGAGTACGAGGTGCACCGGCAATCGGAATATCGGCCGCCTATGGTGTTGTGCTGGGAATGCAGCAATGTCCGGACAGTTCCCCAAAACAGGTAATGGAGTACTTGGATGGCGTGGTTACTTACATCGCATCTAGCAGGCCGACAGCGATGAATCTGTTTTGGGCTTTGGATCGAATGAAAAAAGTGGCCAAAGATCACCTGAGCAATTGCCGCGAAGTAAGTCGGATTGAAATTGGAGAGCAACTCCTGAGTGAAGCGAAAAGGATTGAGCTGGAAGATAGACAAGTGTGTCGTCGTATAGGTAGACATGGAGCGACTTTGCTTAATCAGACCTCTGGTCTATTGACACACTGTAATGCTGGTGGACTAGCGACAGCTGATTACGGTACCGCGTTAGCTGTGTGTTTTGCTGCTCATGAACAAGGTAAGCAGTTTCATGTATTTGTGGATGAAACACGTCCTCTTTTACAAGGGGCTCGTTTAACCGCATGGGAATTGATGCAGCGAGGTATTGAGACCACTTTGATATGTGATGGCATGGCCGCACAAGTGATGCGTGAAAATCGTGTGGACATGGTGATTACAGGGGCGGATCGTATTGCGGCGAATGGTGACACCGCGAATAAAATAGGCACTTACAGTTTAGCAGTATTGGCTCACGCCCATGAAATTCCATTCTATGTAGCAGCCCCACAGAGCACATTCGATTTGTCTCTTGCAAAAGGAGACGCGATTCCGATCGAGCAACGGGATGGTGCAGAAGTGACCCACTTTTCTGGTAAGCGAACGGCGCCAGAGGGGGTTCAGGTTTACAATCCAGCTTTTGATGTCACCCCTGCACGTCTCATATCAGGGATTGTAACGGAACATGGAATTATTCAGCCGGTAACCCGTGAAACGATTCAACAATTGGGTGTTTGATATCACCTTGTGCGTGCCAGCTTCGAACGCTTTTGTAACGGGAACACCGTCTTGCGTCACCGAACATGTTAAGGTGCGATTTTCAAACAATCCTCAGCGCAACAGGAACTGGAAAATATTAGCCACCAAGCTGCCGCCTAGAGCAGTAGCGATCAGAATTGCCAGCAGAGTTCTGTTTTTCAGTTGTGACTGCAAATTTACAATGTCGTCGGATGGGGCGATCTCTTCCAAACTTCCAAGCAGAGAGGTCGAAAGAGGTGTTCTGGCCAGTAGAGGAGGTTTGCCGTTCTTGATACGACGCAAATCAAGGAGAAGATCCGACGGACCAGGATATCTTTGATTACGGACCTTGTACATCATGGTTTCAACGACTTCTCCAAATCCGCCAGATAGATCCTGGTTGATATGGTCTGGTGGGGTGAGCGAATTATTCAAGTGTGCACGCATCACTTCTCCAACGCTGTTCCCGGGAAACGGTACGGTACCCGTTGCCATGTGATACATCGTTGCTCCCAGAGAATAGATGTCTGCCCTGGAGTCAATATCGGGTGCGCCATTGACTTGCTCCGGCGAAATATAGTACGGAGTCCCAACAACTTTTCCTGATTCTATTTTAGTCCATCCCTCATCTTCCTTGGTTGGCCGTGCGAGTCCCATGTCTGCGACTTTTGCAGTCCCTTGTTGGGTGATGATAATGTTGTCCGGTTTAATGTCGCGATGTACCAGTCCCTGTTGATTTGCATGGTCCAGCGCTTCGGCAATTTGTACGCCAATTTCCAGCGTATTCTTTTCATCAAACGTCTTACCCTGATCGAGCAGGTCCTGAACCGTAGACCCTTTTACGTATTCCATGACAAAATAGTACTGGCCATGAGAACAACCGGTGTCAATCGCCTGGACAATCCGGTTGCTGGAAATTTGAGCTGCAATCTGAGCTTCACGATGAAAACGTTCGGTAAAAGATCGATTGGCCGCAAGTTCCGGCCGGAGAATTTTGATGGCAACGGTGCGTTTCAGGCTCAGTTGTTTAGCTCGATAAACAACGCCCATGGAACCCGCCCCTAGTTTCTCCAGTAGTTCATAGCCAGGAGGTGCGGGTGTGTTACTGAGATTAATGGGTATGACCTTTTGCGAAAAAGAATGGAGATCAAAGGAAACGGAAAGGGCCTGGAGGTATCCGATAACGCACAGGTCCCGAGTTGAGAGAACAACACATTCGTTTGGTCAGGTACAAAGTTGCCTGCGTTTGTTCGTGCAACTGAAGTGCGATTGCTGGCGGAAACCAGGGTGCAGCCACGGATTCCACTCCCTAATGATACGTTATCAAGATGATCGAGGTGAGCAAAATCAAAAGTTGGGCAATCGCATTTAAGAACCAGACATCCGCATGAATTGCGATAGATGTTTTATTGGGGGAAGTCTTGTGACCGTACCGGTGCGGTGACACGGTCCCAATGTGGAGACGGAATCGTATGAACACGATGCAGGTGTGGCCCAACCGGGCCATCCAGTGTGCCATCCCAGAAATGTTGCTGAATAACCTGAAGGATTTTATTAGCCAGAGAAACTGCTTTACAGCCTTGAATCCCATCCACGGTTGGCGTGCTACCTGAACGGACACAATCAAGAAATTCCTGGAGTTCCTCCCGAAGCGGCTCTTTGGCTGCCGGTCGGATTCTCCTGTTCTGAAAAGATACCGGCCAAGTTTCTGTTACGGGGACGCTTTTCCAGTGTTGCTCTTCGGGAAATGTTTCAATCCACGATTCACTCCATTTTTGCTCAGTGTCTCTTTTCACCTGGGGTCTCATTAAATCAATCTGATGTTTTACAAAATCTGCCTGAAAATATCTGTTCTGTGTCCAGACCTGCATTTTACGTGATGCGGAGAGATGCGCGCGACTAGCATTAAATGTAGCAACACAACCATCATCGAACGTTACGCGAGCCGTGGCGATGTCTTCGTGTTTACCAAAGACAGAAATGCCAATTCCCTGAACTTCAATTGGAGAAGCTTGAGTAAGGGCCAGCACCAACTCGAGATCGTGCACCATCAAATCCAGTATAACACCTATGTCAGTCGATCGATTTGAAAAAGGTCCCAGACGATCAGCCTGTATATATTTAGGTGCGTTCACATGTTCCGAAAGGGCTACAAAGGTTGGGTTAAACCGCTCACAATGTCCTACCTGAAGAACGGTCTGATTGGTCTGCGCCAGTGAAACGATGGCATCTGCTTCCTTGGCCGTTGTAGCAATGGGTTTTTCTATAAGTACGGGTATTTTTCTTGATAGGAATTCCTCTGCTATGGTTGCGTGATGCTGAGAGGGAACAGCGATGGTGACGGCGTCTACATGGGGAAAGAGCTCACGAAAGTCGGTGTATCCATTGACATTTAACTGCTGGCTCACTTCACCAACCTGTTCGGATGAGCGGTCTGCTATGCCTGTCAGTTTAGCCCCTTCGAGTGTATTCAGAATACGTGCATGATGCTTGCCCATGTGCCCTACCCCGACCACGCCAACGCGAAGAGCAGGCTTTGAGTGAAAGGTTGGGTACTCGGTAGGCGTTGAATTTTCGGTCATTCGATCTGGCGGGTTGTCTGGATAACCGGTGTCGAATGTGTTGCTGAGATGATCCGGAAGGGGGACGTTTACAGAAGTTGTTGGTGTTTGTAGAGATTCGGGGTCGAAACGCTCAACCAGGCGACGAGCGAGTGCGACGTTTAAGCGATGTCCAGAACGGCTGGCTGTAACATGTGCCTGGAGTCGAAATCCCATCAGCTTCAGATCACCGACCATGTCGAGTATTTTGTGGCGAACCGGCTCATCAGGGAATCTCAGTTGATTTTGAATGGGACCATGGGGACCGAAGATCAGCAGATCTGTCGAATGCACCCGTGCACCAAGTCCCTGAGATCGCAGTAATTCCGCTTCTTCTTTCAGTAAAAAAGTACGTGCAGCGGCTAATTCTGACGCAAAAGTATTCTCGGTGATTTCCAGCCAGCGACTTTGAGGAATGATTGGAGAATGGTCACCGTAATGAAGATGGTAGCTTAATACAAAAGAATCGGATGGACTGGCCAATGCGGCAATAGATGCTCCACCGCCCGATATCGAAAGCGGTTCGTCCAGTTTGTACTCCTGGATGGCAACACTCTGGTCAACAAGGCGAACCTGCTGCAGACATTCTACGAATGCGAGAGAAGAACCATCACATCCTGGCAACTCAGGGGCGTTGATGTCGATTTCACAATTATCGATTCCCAGTCCCGAGAGGGCGGCAAGTACATGCTCTACCATTTCTACACGAACATCACCAACTGCCAGTGCCGTTCTACGGTCTGTGTGCACTACATTTCTAACGTGAGCTGCAATGCGGACTTTGCTCAAGGTATCTGTGCGTACAAACACAATACCAGTGCCAGGTTCCGCTGGTCGAAAGGTAAGATGCACATCGGCGCCACTTAGAAAAGCAACCCCTGACATGGATATTTCGTCACTGATCGTTCGCTGTAATCTGCTCGCGGTCATCAATTTTCCGCCGGGGTACTTTCGGTAACTAGTCGTCTAGGATCGTCATGCCGTCATGTACTCACACAAACTGGCGTGCCTATTCCATTATTCAACAGACACCTGTGGTTAACGCCTTTTTCGTGTGCGTTTCTGACGAGTGGCCGTCCTCGATTTGGTATTGGAGGAACCACCGTTATTACCACCAGCAACATCCTGTTCGTACCTTTTGTTAAGGGTGTTCAGTACGGCTTTTGTGATGTCCATTGAGGCATCGTGGAACAGCACCTGGCGATTCAGTTCCTTCATAACTTGAGTTCGGCTTGTCGGATTGTCTGGATCGGCTGGATCGACGCGAAGCACTAACGTAAGTCCGTAGTAACGGGCAGCCGATCGAATCACTGAATTGACATCGCCATACAGATTCCGCAGCATGGTGGCTTGACGCTTAGCAAATGCCTTGTCGGCTTGTCTTGCCTTTGCAGCAAGATCGGCCTGAAGGCTGGTAAGCTGATCGTCTTTTTGCTGGTATTCCACGGTTCCGGAGTTGAACCGCTTTCTTTCGTTGCCTACCTGTTTGATCTGATCTGCAAGGCCTTTGAACTCCGACTCCTTGTTCTGTACCTCAGCTTCGAATTGCCCCTGTTGGTCGCCAGCTTTCTTGTAGTGTTTGAAGACGTACGATACGTCGACTAATCCAATTGTGGCGGGCTGGGGTGAGGTCGGTTTCTTGCGATCCTGTCCTACTGCGTTCCCCGTTATGTAACTGGCTGCAGTAAAGATTCCAATGATGACAGTAAAGGCAAAATATTTTTTCACCGGTTAGCACTCCTTTGCGTACCGGCCTAGCCCTAACAGACAGCTACACTAGACTCGCCTTATCCCAACTTACTGACGAGACTGCCTGCACGGGAAAGGTGCGATGACATACAGAAAATGTTGTGTTAAGGGATTCGTCACTCTTTTAGTTGCCTCGGTATCCATTACCGAAGTGGCGGTATTCTGCAAACAATGGCTTGATGGGTCAAGACGAACTCGAGGGTGTGGATTGGTGGGTCGACTTTGATCATAAGTAATCCATTAATGTTTTCAGACTATGAATCGCACGGGAGGTTTCCGATTGTGGTTCGTGCATTGTATCCCTGCAGAGGTGCAACGCCTGCCATCCTGCACGGGAAGCACCTTGATAATCATGTAAATAATCGTCACCCACTAATAATAGATTAGACGCAGCAATCTTTGTTTTCTTCTCAACATAGCGGAAAAACTCGATATTCGGCTTTAGATAACCAGCTTCTGATGCCACCATAACCACAAAATCACACAACACGGGATGGTGTTGACAGATGTAATGCAGTCGATGGTCAAAATTAGATGCAATGACAAGAAGGTAGTCTTTGTTCTTCAGATCTTTAATGACGGGTAACGCATCTGGGTATAAAGACCAGTTTTCCGGTTTTGCGAAATGTTGGTAAAGTTCATTGAAACATGCGGCCGCATCCGACACGTCACATAGCACAGAACAGACAATCCGTTGCCAGCGTTTCCGTTCATGGTTTTCGCTGGTTGTGAGTCCCCTTTGTTCATCCAATTGAGACTCATGACGGAATGCATCCAGAAAACGCTTTTGAATATCTTTCTGACTTTGTTTCGATCCAAACCGATGCGCTACTTGTGTGTAAATATCTGGAACCGACGGTGTTGGATATGCAAGGGTACCTACCATATCGAAGACGACGGCACGTATTTGACTCGAAGAAGCCATGGTTCAAGCCTTGTGTGATATGAAGCTGAATTCGACGGCAGTCTACCCAATATGAGACGTGAATGCATGGTGAGTTTTATTTTGGAGACCACCACGATGATAGAATTATGCGATATCGAGTCCTCCCGTTGGTAAGGATGTGACAACGAACGAATGTTTTCGATGCAGCATGAGGGGCTGGACATTTTTGCTCTGAAAAAGGCTGTCAGAGGCCTCACGAGACTTATCGAACGGACGAAATGGCTTCTCCGACTTGACCTGTCATAAGAGTTCGCAGCATAATTCATAGCCTTGTTCTGACAGGAGCTGCTGTCATGGAAGGTTCTTAACTTACGCAATACAGATGCAAAGCGATGCGTTTGGGTTATTACGACTGTTATTATTTCATGGAAGAAAATGCACGTATTTATTTCAACCGGAGAACCAAGTGGTGATTTACATGGCGGCAATCTTATTCGCGCTCTGAGGCAACGGGACCCTTCTCTTTCAGCAGTTGGGTATGGTGGGCCTCACATGAAGAGTGCCGGATGCGATGTGCTGTTTCCGTTGACCGATCTCGCGTTGATGTGGTTTCTGCGTGTGGGTCTCAATTTACATCGTTTTGTCGCCCTAATCCGAAAAGCAAATCGCTATTTTCGAGAGAAGAAGCCGGATGCAGTTATCGTTATTGATTTTCCAGGTTTCAACTGGTGGATAGCACGCCGGGCGCATGCGCATGGGATTCCGGTGTTCTATTTCGTACCTCCTCAGTTGTGGGCTTGGGCACCCTGGCGCATTTCGAAGATGCGGAAATGGGTTGACCATGTGCTATGCAGTCTTCCTTTTGAAGCGGAATGGTATGAGAATCGTGGGGTTCGAGCTACGTATGTCGGCCACCCCTTTTATGATGAAATCGAAGGACGAGTTCTTGACCATGATTTTATTCGGGAACATCAGTCCGTTTCCGGTTGCGAAAAGGTAATTGAAAACGCACGATCGACATCGGATCCTTTATCATCAAAGTCTGCTAAGCC
>CAXEIY010000021.1:0-7993 GCA_963996245.1 uncultured Planctomycetia bacterium
TGAATTGTACGTGTCCATTTGAATCAGAAAAGCCAATCTCGTTCGGGTGTCAACTGAGGGTCATGGATCAGAGGTGCCGACAAGACGGTCGTTACAGTCACTGTTAACACCCTTGGTTCTCGGTCTTTTCACATTTACCATGCAGTGCTCATCGATGCTTTTTACTATTTGACTACGGATGACGCTCGCATAAAAGTTTCTCTCTTTCATTGAGGCCATCGATCACCGGCTATTACTGGTCATAAGCACTTTCTACGATGCTCTGGATGTTGACTGCCAGATTAGTCCGGTGGATCTACTTAGGCTCGGTACGCTACGCCCGATGGCTTAGCCTGGCGTCTATTTTTCCGGAAACAACCGTTCTTTCAGGAACGAATAAGCCAACGCCTGCATATACGCTCGCTGCTTGTTGTTGGCCGCTCCTCCGTGGCCACCTTCGATATTCTCGTAATAGGAAACATCGTGACCCTGGTCATACATCAACGCCATCATTTTACGAGCATGTCCGGGATGAACCCGATCATCGCGTGTCGACGTCGTAAACAGCACGGCCGGATACTTCACCGACGCCTGAATATTCTGGTAGGGTGAATAAATTTGGATGAAGTCCCATTCTCCTTCCGCATCAGGATTGCCATACTCAGCCATCCAGCTGGCGCCTGCCAGCAACAAATGGTACCGCCGCATGTCGAGTAATGGAACTTGACAAACTGCTGCACTGAACAAATCGGGGTACATCGCGACCATATTGCCAACCAGTAAACCACCGTTGGAACCACCCTGGATTCCCAGACGGTCTCTGCGGGTGACCTTTCGATGGATCAGGTCTTCACCGACAGCCGCGAAGTCCTCATAAGCCCTCAGGCGATTCTGTTTCAACGCTGCTTGATGCCAGCGAGGACCGTATTCACCGCCGCCGCGAATATTAGCAACCACGTAAACGCCTCCACGGCTGGTCCACGCCCGCCCGACTCCAGCCCGGTAACCAGGTGTCAACGAAATCTCGAATCCCCCATAACCATACAGCAGCGTTGGGTTGTTTCCATCGAGTTGGAGTGGCTCTTTTGAAACCATAAAATAGGGGACCCGCGTGCCGTCTTTACTGGTCGCAAAATGCTGACGGACCTGTAAACCTCGGGCGTCGTACATCGGAGTCAGTTGTTTCAATTGGTCTGGTTTCCCACCGATTTCTCCGTAAAAGAGTGTCGTCGGTGTCAAATAACCGCTGGAGGTCATCCAATAGGCATTGGATTCATCCGCATCGACTGGTCGGACACTAACCGTTCCAATTTTCGGTGCACCGTGAAGCGGTACTTGATTCCACCTGTTTCCGTCAGGAGTCAGCACATAGACACGATTCTTCACATCCTCTAAAACGTTAATCAGGATGTGATCTTTGGTCAGCGAAAAGCCGGCCAGAGATGTATTTTCTGTCGGTTCAAATGCTACGTCGAAATCACGGGACCCGGCCATGAAATCATCCAACCTGGTCACTAACAAAGATCCGGCCTGATAGGTGTTGCCTCCTACATCCCATGATTGGCGTAGTTCAAGCAGCAAGAATTCATGAAAGATGTTCTTGTCAGCACTGTTGGGTGCCTCGATCCTGGTTAATTCACCATCGTTGCTTCGCAAATATAATTCATCGTTGTAAAACGCCAGCGTTCGCTGGACGAAGTTTCTTTCAAAACCCGGCGAATCGTCATGCCATGCAGCAATATAGAGGTCTCCAGATTTGCCTTCGTACACGACTTCCGCATCGTCCAGAAGTGTCCCACGACGCCATAGTTTGACAATCCGTGGATAGCCAGACGAAGTCATGGTTCCTTCGCCGAAATCAGTATAAATGAACACGGAGTCGTGATTAATCCAATCGATTCCCCCTTTGGCCTCGTCTCTCTGAAAACCATCTTCGACGAACTGTTTGGTTGTTACATGGAATTCGCGAGTTACCGACGCGTCAGCTCCCCCACGCGACAAGCTTATCAAAGCCAGGTCATAGTCCGGTCGCAGTAACGATGCGCCGCTCCAAATCCAGTTCTCGTTTTCGTCTGCAGCCAGTTTGTCGAGATCCAGCACGATTTCCCATGCTGGATCGTTTTTGCGGTATTCTTCGAGTGTGGTTCTTCGCCAGATCCCGCGCTCATGATCCTTATCACGCCAAAAATTGTAAAAGTAGTCTCCCGATTTGGAAACGAACGGAATTCTTTCATCGGAGTCAAGAATTTTGAGCAGATCTTCCCGTAAATTGGAAAACTCCGCTGACGAGTCAAAATGATCCTGAGTAGATTTGTTCTGACCGCGAACCCAGTTAAGTGCTCTGTCTCCGGTTATTTCTTCCAACCACAGGTAGGGGTCTTCCGCAGGTGTGACATCTGAAATTTTACGTTCTCCGAGGGCCTGTTGGTTGTCAACGTCGTCTTGTGACCAGACCGCATTGTGATAATCATCATCAAAACGACAAGTCATTCGGGTTTTTTCATCTGTGAATCCCGGATAATCATGGGTATGAAGATACTCTATTAGGTCATATGAGCTCCGGCCGCGTCCGCGTGGTGGGAGCGGAATAACGACTCTCTTCGAAAGTTAACGTCTCGCTATTGAGGAGGATATCTTAGTGTGCGAACGGGACGCCAATCAAGAAATATATGGCTGTCACTCCCCTTCCAGAAACCGATTGATTTCGTAACAGCAGTGCATCCGCAATGGTCCCTGGACGGTTGTGGGAAGCAGACCATGTTTTCAATGCGGTTCAGCCGAATAGTTCGAGGATCGGACGGCCACGATCGGTGATCGGTACGGGACGCTCACCGGCGTAAAGTTCTTTCCCACTGTCGACTCCCACGGCAGCAAACAGGGTGGCAAAAAAATCAGGCACGCGAACGGGATGGCTCACAATGGTTTTCGAAAGTTCATCCGTTTCACCCCAGGCCCCGCAGTGTGACAGTCCACCGCCCGCCAGAACGCATGTGAACGCCGCACCTTGATGCCCCCGACCGCCGGCACTATCAAATTCAGGTGGGCGACCAAACTCGGTGGTGATGACGATCAGCGTCTTGTCGAGCAGACGTTTTTCTTCCAGATCGATGATCAACGCTGAAACAGCCGTATCCATTTCCTGAATCAACTTGTGTTGCTGTAAAATCCCTTCATTGTGAACATCCCATCCTGAGCCGTTTAAAAAATTAAGATTGTGGGCTACTTCAATGAAACGGACACCACGCTCGATCAAGCGGCGACTCAACAAACATCGCTGCCCAAACTCACCGCCATATTGGCTGCGCAGACGAGTGGGCTCTTTTTCAAGTTGAAATGCCCGCGTAAATTCAGGCCCACTCAGTTCGAAACTCTGCCGGATAATTTCATCGTACTCGCGTAATTGACTGGAGTTTCCCGGTGGCGCACTTCGGCGCAGTACCTCCAGCAAGTTTTCACGCCGTGATTGCCGGGTTGGAGTAATTCCTTCAGAACGGGATAAACCTGCAGGTCCCTGGCTGGTATTGGTAAGGTATAAGTAGCCATCTCTGGCCCCAAGAAATCCAGGTCCACGTGTGACGTTCGGATAGCCAATCAGAACATAAGCCGGAACACCCGCGCCTGCCGCACCTCGTTCGTGCGCCACAATCGATCCAATCGAGGGATAGGTAATCGTGCCACTGATGGGACGCCCTGTGTGCATACGATTGGTCGCGGCAGCGTGCTCGTCGATCACTTCATGGTGTACCGTTCGAACCGCTGTAATACGGTCCATCAAGGGTGCCAGCTTGGAGAGATGTTCACAGACTTTCACATCTGGCACAGCGGTATCGATGGAATCGTAATAAGAACCAGCACGGTTGTTCTTAGGATCGCCGCGGCGTTTGGGATCGAACGTGTCGATCTGCCCCATCCCACCTCCCAGCCAAATAGAAATCACGTGCTCTGCTTTTCCTTTGAGCATCGGGGCAGATAGACTGATATCGGGAAAGGTACAACTGGCAGCGACGGCCGACCCCCAATAAAGGCAGTCCCGACGATTCCATTGGTTACTCTGCTTCATATCACCACTCCCGCAGTCCGACGAGCACTCTAATATTCTATAAGAGGGGATCATTGAAACACTCGCCTTACGGCATCCATACAAATTCAGCGTGATTCAATAAACTCCAAACGCAATCTTCGTAAACCTCTCTCCAGTCGGTACGCAAACGCGGATCCGGTGTCGGACCTTCGCGTACACGGCGTTCCACTTCTTGCTGGATCTTGGTGGCGTCCGGCCGTAAATGGTTAAACCACGTTACCTGCCGCAGCGGCGGCAGTGCGGACGGCTGTATGATCTCGTCCACCGGAATCAGCCGATTTTCAAATTTTTCACTCAGTATTTCAGAAAAAACAGACAACTCATCACGCTTGGGCTGGCGGGTAAGCATGCGTAGGAAAAGCGAACGAACGAGGCTCTCCGGTGATACCGCATCCACCGCGAGTTGCGCTAACACGCTGTTCTGGGCGGCTCGAGTTACCGTCATCGTCAGCGTTCCATTTGCCAGCACTCCTGGCTGCAGAACACGAGGTACCGTGTCCCGACCCACAATCGGATTCTGACGAGACCCAGTCCAACCGAAGGCTTCCAGTACATCTGTCACGGATCGAGCACGAGGTAGTGAGAGACTGGGGCGATCGCGTTCGTTATTTAAACTGGCAAACATCCACGCGCGTCTGGGAGGTCCGAGTGTTAAACGATTTCCAATGTCACGGCGGCCGTCATGGACAAACGTCAGTTCTTCGACATCCATGACCGTGCCAGTCGCCACATACATCGAATCGACAATCTGTTCAGCAGTTAGCCGGCGGGGCTCAGGCGCGTTAAAAACTCGCTTGTCGGAACCCACATCGGCATTCTTGCTGCTCGATTCACGTTGGTAGATCCGTGACGACAGAATTAAACGCAGAACATGCTGCATATCGTAATCATGTATCACCAACTGTCGCGCCAGCCACTCAAGTAATGCAGGATGGCTGGCTCGGGCCCCCTCCCAGTCGTGAACCGGTTCGACTAATCCTGTTCCGATGAGCTGTTTCCAGAGGTAGTTCACCGCCACAGCAGCAAAACGTTTGTTGTATGGCGCAGTGATCAACGCAGCGAGTCGCTCTCGCGTATCGCTGGGGTTCTGCAGTAACTTATCGAGTTGCGGTGTATCGGCAACACCGGTTACTTCTGTAAACGGCCACTTGGCCAGGACCTTCTGGTCCGGCTTCAAGGTAACCTGAATCAACGATTCTCGAGATTTGTTTTCAAAGAAAGCGATGGGAACGCGACTACTCTTGGGGACGGTTACCGACTTACGCTCTAACATAGCAGCAAGCGAGTAGAGATCTTCCTGCATTGTGCTGTGGTATGGTGCATCGTGACAACGTGCACATTGCAATTCAATTCCTAAAAATGCAGACGCTATAATGTGTGCCTTCGCGGCATAAGGCGCGTCGTTTTCAGCTGCCATTGCAAAACCCGCACTGCCCCCTTCATGGCGCCCGCCTCGCATCACTATCAGCTCGGTAACCATGCGGTCGAGTGGTTTGTTATCACGTAGTGCATCATACAAAAACCATCGAAATGGTCCCGTGCTGTTGAGTGATGCGTTTATCAACGTTGGATTTTCCGCCAGCAAATCAAGCCAGAAACTTATCCTGTGGTCGGCACAGCGAGGATCTGCTAATAATTGATCCATCATTCGCTTTCGGCGTGTAGACGTGGGTGACGATAAAAAGGCATCGATTTCCTCTGTTGTGGGCGGCACACCAACGGTATCGAAGTAGATCCGCCGTAGAAAAGCTTCATCACTGATGATGGGTACGCCCGCCAGTGCTGTACCCTTGTCTTGATTCTTCGCCGTAATAAAATCATCGATGGTAAAAGCCATGGCATCCTCTACCGGGATAACCGTCCGGGCCAGATCGTGTCGCCGTCGCCAGAACTCGTCTTGCGAAGCCGCCATCTGACGGCGAGTCAGGTCGTCATATTTCGCTAAGGATACCTCAATCCGATCGAGTACAGGCTCGACTTCAAAATCGGTCAAAGGAAGTTCCAATCGATTCGTTAACTGGGATTGATAGGGACGCAACACGTTATAAGACTGTCCGTCTGGTGTCTGGATCGCCACGCAGACTTCGCCTGTCGCTGTCCAGTGGTCCTTTCCGCCGGCAATCAACTCCAGCACGACCCGACACGTTTTGGGTTCCATACCTTCAATCGTTACGCTGCCCAATACTTCTTGTTGGTGGTAGCCATGAACTCGCAGTCCCGGAAGCGGCGGCTTTGCCAGCGCAGTGATTTGTTCCTCTCCGTTGGGGGGAATCCCAACAATTGCTTTTGTTCTTGCAGCAACCTCACCATCGATCCATAAACGACTGATCGCCCGAGCTCGCAACAAAATTCGGTGTGTGCCGGGTGGAAAGCGTACATCGGCCGCCATGCGAACCAGCAGTGGCGCCTTCCAGCCCATACGAATTCCCCAATTGTCGTATCGAACAGGTAGCCGGGGCAGCAAAAATTCGTGACCGACCCACCGTGCCGTTTCTGTCGGCCATCGTTCACCCCTATTCAACCAACGATCGTGTGCCGGAAGGCCTTCAGAAAAGGTAACCGCAACGCGACCTGGAGGCACGTTAATGACATCAGGCATGACCTCTCGTACTGGTCCCACAATTTGCGGTCCACCCTGTCGGCGAAATCGATTGACGATTATTTCATCTGTAAACAACGTTCGATGAACGGCAATCCCATCAAGCCAACCATGAAAACTATTGGTGTGACTTCCACCGGTTGATGACCCGATCCAAATCATGTCGTTGTCGACTACAGGCAGTCGCCTGGTGGCACCACCTAAATCCCAGGTTCCCAAAGTAGGTTGGCCGTCCACCCAACCGCGCATGGTCTCTGGCTCGCCGAAACGATAGGAAATGGCAATATGATGCCATCCGGTTTTAACGCTGAAACCGAGTGCCGACTTCCAGCGATGCCAGTGATCGCGCCCGGTGCCTCGCTTCGATGCAAATAAAAAACTGAGTGTGGCAATCTCTTGCATCGACTCAATGCGTAAAGCCCAATTTTGATTGTCGCGTGCGAAACCTGGTGAGTTCGTGCGTCCTTTACCGATAACGTATCGTGGTCCGGAACCACTTCGTTCTATGCGGACCCACGCTTCAATACTGATCGAATCGCCATTGGTGAAATCAAAGCGGCTGTTCTCACCTTCATCGGGGATGGATAGATAAGCACCCTGACCGTTGAATCGCACGCTGGTATTGTCCGCAGGCATGTCGGGGAATTCAGGTGGCCGTGGTCCTGGTTGAGCGTGTTCAACTTCACCATGATGAGTCATTGCCGCGGATGTATTACCATCGAAATCCCATCGCGCAACATGACCGGCCTGATTCAGTTGAACAATAAGTATAAAGGTACTAAACAGCAAACAGAGCGACATAACCAATCTCTTGAAGGAAACTCAGAGCTCATGTCAACATGGGAAATGAACTGGCACCTATACTACTTGCCATACTGAATGCCAATCAAGAAGTTTGTGACGGTCACGCCACTTCCAAAATCCGTTCTACTCACAGCGAATAAGTAACCAACGCACGTTCGGGTAATCATCTCAAGCAGACAGTCATGACTCACTCAGCTGAATATTACCCCAATACTCCGCCTGAAAGTCAGAAGTCTCTGGCAAAGTGATCCTAATTACAGATCGACTTATGCTTCCTATTCATCCCATCTGTCCTGTCACGGAAATGATAGCTGAACTGTCTAAATGATAGTTGAACTGTCAATAAATGAGTCATTGGTGACCCAGCTTCTCTCCGGAAAGAACTCATTTTTGGAAAGGCACACCCCTGTTGTAAAAATCTACAGCATTTTTGTATCTATACCCCCTGTTGTGCCTATATACTGCAGGCAGGAAAGTCTTCTTATTCTTCCAGTTGTGTTGCTACATTCTGTTACACATCGTTTCTGTAA
>CAXEIY010000022.1:0-14991 GCA_963996245.1 uncultured Planctomycetia bacterium
ATTCTCGTAAAGCGAATACTTTGAGCGTCAGATAGACGTTTTTCTGTTGTCAGAGGTGCAATAACATCCTGGGATATTACCGACCCCCAAGCCAGAAGGTAGCTGTCGTGTGTGGACATGAACGCAGCAATAAGTCCCGCCGTGAGCAATCCGAGCAACCCTGTTGGAATAAGATTTCCTATTAGCAGTGGCATCGCTGCCGCACTGCGTCCCGGATGTGCTTCCAGCGCTTCGGAGCTGAAAAATACAGAGAAGGATTCATGGTTCTGGATGTAGGTAAAAGCTGCGATTCCCCACAGGGCAGGGATTGCCATTCGGGCAAAAAAGCCGGGGGAGCCAAGTAGAAATGTTCTTTTTGTTGTATGGGGATCCTGAGTGGTGAGTGCCCGCGTTGCTTCGGGAACCCAACAGATTCCAGCTGCCGTGGTTACCCAGGTCATCCAGATGATGTAGGTCCATCCGTAAGACTCCGGATGGAAAGGATTGAAGGCAGCTTCACCCTGATGCGTGGCGACCGTGGACACCATGTTATCCCATCCGATCTCCGGACTGTTCAGGCAGAGCCATGTGCCTATGGCGAGTCCAAAGCTCAATACGACGAATTGGATATAATCCGTAACCAGTACCGCCACCATCCCTCCCAGAATGGTGTAGGCCAGCACCAGTACAATAAGAAGTGAAGTGATAATGTTAACCGTCATGGAGGCATCGTCCGCCGTATTTCCCATTCCGGTCACATAGGTAATGAAAGTTGCTCCCATCTTGGGGAAAAGGCCCATGTTGAGAACACCTGCAATGGTACAGATTAGTCCAGCGGTAACTTGAGCACGCCGATTAAATCGATGATGGAAAAATTCTGGTATCGTGCTGAGTTCCATTTCTCGCAGTCGCTGGATGACAAATCCGGTGATGCCAAGTATGAAAGGGACTATCATGCCCAGCACGGGAACGAACAGGTATGAAAATCCTTTGTTAAAACCATCCATCGACGCATACATCAGGGTTACCAGCCCCAAACCTGTACCAATAAAACTGGCGGTACTAAGTGCGGTAGGCGCGCTGCGACTGCCAACCAGGTAATGGGATGCGGTGTGGATATGCCGATTGACATAGGCACCCAGAAGGCCAGTTGCACAAAGATAAAGTACGACAATGACCCAATCAATCGGAGTGAAGTTGGTGTGAAGCATCATTTTTCGCAGTCAGTTTTGTAGCAGGCCGGTGGAAAACCGCGTCCCCAGTGAAGGGTCTGTACATCCCGGTTGCTTACAAGTTTTCACCTGAAGGCTTGTTTCCACCGCAGTCTTATTCCGGGATAGCTTGCGAGAAATATACTTTCTCAGCCGTTTTGTGCAGCAGCCATTCACGATCTGAGTCACTCAGAAAATCGAGACGATTTCGGATCAGGGCAATGGAGTCATGGTACGTGTGCGGCGGAACAATCTGGTAGGGGGAATCACTTGCCCACATCAGTCTTTCCGGACCATAAGCAGCGAAAACCTTTTTAATCATGGGAATAAGGTCAAAATACGGCGGCTTTTTAGCACCGAGTGCATAAAAGGCGGATACTTTCAGGAATACCTGATCATGTTCAGCCAACCGACAAAGCTGATCAATCTGATTGTCTTGGATCGGTTTCTCAACACCAATACGTGCAAAATGATCAATAACTACTGGAGTCTCAGGATATTTTGAACACATTTGGTCTACCGAAGTCAGATCCTCAGGGTCGATCAGGCAGCATATCGCCTGACGCGTGTCGGCAGCACATTTCCACATGGAAGCCATGCCGGGACCGTCCAGCCATTCTTTGCGTCTGATCCAGGAGGTGATTCGAAATCCTGTAACACGATCCTTGAATAAACGGCGCATGGCTCGATCCGGACGTGGCTTCAGGTCATCGACCATTCCTACAATTCGGAATACCTCGGGATGATGATGAGCAGCATCGATCAAATAAGAATTATCAAAACCATGATAGGTATGATGCTGAATGAGGACCACTCGACCAACCCCTTCCGCATGTGCCGTTTCCAGTAGCTCTTCAGTTGTAAAACTGGGAGGGGCGAGGTCCGCTACGGTCGTACCTTTGGTCAAAGGAAATCGCTTCACATCACGAGTCCAAATGTGTGAATGCGCATCTAGGTAAGGGGTGTTGGAATGTGGCATACCAGCTAGGGACGTCACAGAGGAAGGCATCGTCAGAGCTGAAACTCCGAGTGCAGCAGTCGTATTGCCGACAAAAGAACGCCGTGTTAGTGGGGACTGGGGGCAATGAGCGTTGGGGGCATTCCGCATCCTGCTCTCCTGTCGGGTACGGGTATGAAAATAAGTCCATTGTCTGTGACCAAGTATTGTGCGTTAATTTTCATCCGACCTCAAGAGGAGGAAGAAAGTATCCCTTTTCGGGCAGGACATCGGAGGTACGTACATTCTCGTAAAACGCGAATTGACGGATTCGCAGATGTCGGCTCTAAGACAGAACATCGGTATCGGAAACGAGCTTGAAGGCGAGAGTTTATTTCCTAACAGTCTCCAGTTTAAAATCGAGACTTCTCCAGCAATACCAGGCACCAATGCTGCGGAACGGCTGCCACGGACGAGCAATTTGCTCCATGGTCTGACGGTCGGGCTTGGAAACAAGATGGTAATGTTTTCGTATCGAATTATTGATACCCAGATCTCCGTCCGGAAATACGTCCAGTCTGCCTAACGAAAAAATTAGAAACATATGCGCTGTCCAGCGTCCGATTCCTCGAATCTGAGTTAATTGGGTAATAATCGTTTCATCCTTGAACCGACCGATATTTGACAGCTGGAGCTGTTTATCCAGAATCGCTCGTGTCAGTCCCAGAATATAGGCACCTTTCTGTCGAGAAATTCCTATTTCCTGTAAGTCTTCCAGAGTAGAGACGATCATCTTTTCCGGTTGGTAATCAGTGGATTGAAGAAGAACGTCAAGACGTTTACGAATGGTACGTGCGGCATGGGTAGAGAGCTGCTGACCGATGATGGATCTTACCAGCATTCGAAACCGGTTACGATCGGTACGTATCGTACACGGCCCCGCCGTTGCAATAAGTTGAGGCATGACATCATCACAGGTTTTCAGATGTCGTATGGCCTTATTCAGTTGGATGGATCGTTTGGTCATAAATCCGTGTTTCAGGACCATCAGGTTGTCGATCAGGAATCTATACCGTGCATCGTACTGTATCAGGTTAACGATGGATGTTATAGTTTCGAATACTCCTGGTATCCAATCATTATCAGGGTGGTTTGTGTTCCCACCCATGTCAACAACCATGAAAAGATGATAGACACAACGCCCCAGGAAAGATGGATTCTATGAAAAGTGTTGATTGTCAATATTCTAGCGTCCATACCTAGTGCCGAGCTGTTACAAAATCACGCGGATTTTGGAAGGGCAGGGGGGGCTGCTAGACGTGAGTTGCCGATCGGCTGATATTGCAGTTAGGTAACGTCTTCTGTAATTCAGCGACACCTGAGTCAGTGATGTTCTCGCAACCACCGAGTTCAAGGATCTGCAGGTTAGTTAGATCCTTGATATGGACCATCCCGTGCCAGTTATGTTTTTGCAAGACTCGATGGGGCTCGAGGCTACCCGATGGAAGAGTGAAGGCCCCTTGGCGGTTTGGTTTGTGCTTCAAAGGTGCTTCTGATCAAATGTACCATCTGAGCAAAACAGGGATCTCAATTTACCGTCAACGAATGGAGCAAGTTGTGAATTTTACCAGGACAACATCACACCGGATTAGTAGTATCCAAAACGCTGCCCCTTTCTTCATCGCTTCCAACTCGGGGAAGAACCTGGTGTGGCTGTTGCTGGCTGTCGTGGCGTTCTGCTCGTCTCCCGGATCTCTGCGGGCGGAGGAAGAGGAGGCGGCGGTTTTCTTCAAGTTCTACAGTTTCTACCAGAGTAAGTGGCAGATCGAGGAGGAGAAAGAGGGGAAAAAAGAGACTTACACAGCGGAGTGTTACGGCAGCGCCGGCGGCTGCAATATCTATGTCGGCAAGGGGGAGACCTCAATCTGGGGTTATAATCCGAAAACCAGGCAGTGGACGGGCGTCGGACAGCTCGACAAGGGAAGCCGTTATGTGATGGCTATCTCGCGTCCGGCGGGACCGAAGTTTAAGCCCGGCATGGTCTTTACCTTCACCGGCACCATTTGGCATGCCGATGGCCAGATAAACTACGTGACAGGCAAGCAGACCTGCGTCGATGCGAACACCCTACGTGATGTCGTAACGGGGACCGACCAGGACGGGAAAGCGATTCCGAAGGTCGTGAAAACTTATAAGCGAATCAAGTAAGTCGTAAATTGGAACGCTGAACCGCGCCGCCAGGTGGGGATGGCTGCGCGATCGGCTTTCTTTGCGCATCAGGAGCGTGGAGACTCCTCGCACCCTATCTTTTTGTCGGGTGGTTCAAGCTCTGATATACCGCATCCGGTAAAGGGAAAGGGAGCGGTGGCGTGGGGCAACGTGCCGGCTGCCAGCTGAACAACCCGGAAATTACGATCTGGTTTGTGATGGCCACACACATCGTGAAGAATAGCATCAAACAGGAAAACACGGGTCGTTAACCTCGGCGCACTCTTACGGTCCAACTCTCGGACGCGGGAAAACATCGAGTGGATATCGTCCCTCTTTTGTAGTACAAGTTTTGTGAAAACGTTTCTAATAGGTGTGGTTATGTCTTTTCAAGTTGTACAGATTTCAGACTGTCATTTGTTTTCAGATGCGCAGACACGTCTTAAAGGGGTGCCTACGATGGATACATTTCATCGCGTCATGTCTGTAATTCACCAGGAGTTTCCTGATGCAGATCGCTATATTTTCACGGGCGATCTTACACACGATGAAAACGTAGTGACTTATCATCAGGTACGCGATTCTTTGGGCGAGTGGTTTTCTCGTTGCCGCTTTCTTCCAGGAAATCATGATATTCCGGACATCATGTGTGAAGCGTTTCCCGAGTTAACCCGCCTTGATTCCGGTTCCATTTCTTTTGCTGAGACTCTGGAAGACTGGTGTCTGATTGGTCTCGATTCACACGTGCCGGGAGAAACCTATGGTCGTGTTGGTGACAGGCAGTTGGCCTGGTTATCGGAACAGCTGGAACGCTACAGAGATATGCAAGTTATGGTATTTCTCCACCATCCACCGTTCGACGTAGGCAGTGCCTGGCTAGACCGTATTGGCCTTCGTAACCAGGTCGAGTTTCGGAAACTGTTACAAACTCATCGCCAAGTACGTGTAATCTTTGTCGGGCATATTCACCAGGTGTTTGAAGGCAAGGCAGACTCCACAGACCTGTTGTCTGTTCCCTCAACGGGCGTGCAATTTGTGCCTCATCTCGATCATTGTGAATTAGACCCTATACCTGCCGGATTTCGTGTCACCGAGTTTTCAGGCTTCGAATTTCAGAGTCAGGTGGTCCGCTTGCCAGATCTGGGGTACACTCCCGAGTAGAATGCCCCTTACGGGAATTCACCTTTTGTATAAAAACACGCATTGACGGCGTGTGGCATCTGCGGAGTTCAAATGCCGCGTTGCGGATGCGGTCAATCCTCTTTTCGTCGGATGAGGAAAATCATGAGCATGCGTTTTTTCAGCGGATGGGTTGTGGTGTCTGGAATCCTTGTTATGGTCAGCCAGGCAGATGGAGAGACGACTTTGCAGGAGTGGCTTGCTCGTCCGGTGATTGGTACCCAATTGCCCATGGATGAAGTTCAGAAGTTTACCGAAGAACACATTCCGAGAATGCCGGAACTGTCATCGGTAAGGGCATGGGAAAGACATAAGAGACGTATTCGGAAACAGATGTTCAAACGTGTCATATTCAGAGGTGAGGCGGCCAAGTGGCGAAGATCAAAAACACGCGTAGTGTGGACCGGTGTGATCGATGAAGACCCGACCTATAGTATGAAGAAACTTCGGTATGAAGTCGTACCGGGATTATGGGCTCCGGCAATACTGTATCTGCCCAAGAGTAACACGGGACAAGTACCGGGTGTTTTGAATGTCAATGGACATGCCAAAGAGGGTAAGGCCCTTGATTATAAACAGTTACGTTGCATTAATCAGGTAAAACGAGGGATGGTCGCATTGAATGTGGAATGGGTAGGTATGGGGCAATTGTCCTCGGCCAATTATTTACATTACCGTTCCAATCAACTGGATCTGTGCGGCACCAGTGGGCTATCTGTTTTTTATCTGGCAATGGAACGAGGTCTCGACATTCTTGAAGACTGCGACAAGGTAGACAGGAAACGTATCGCGGTCACCGGGCTTTCCGGTGGTGGCTGGCAGACCATTGTGATCAGTTCTCTGGATAAGCGTGTTCGGCTCAGCGACCCGGTTGCTGGCTATTCCAGCTTTCGAACCCGAGCGCGATTCCTGACAGATCTGGGGGATTCCGAACAGACACCCGTAGATATGGCAACTGTAGCGGATTACACCCACTTGACCGCATTGCGTGCCCCGCGACCTACCCTTTTAACCTTTAACGACAGTGATGATTGTTGTTTTGCTTCGGATCATGCCCTTCCTCCTCTGTTAGAGGCGGCAAGGCCGGTATTTCAGCTTTACGGGCAGCCGGAATCGTTACGTTTTCACAGGAACACAGATCCCGGGACACACAACTTCGAAAAAGATAATCGACTGGCTTTGTATCGAATGTTTAGAGACTTCTTTTATGAAAAGGGATCTTTCAGCGCTGAGGAAATTGCCCAAAAAAGCGACCTGAAAACGAAGGAAGAATTGTATGTTCCGTTACCGGATGACAATGCAGATTTCAATACGCTCGCATTTCGATTGATGGAATCTCTGCCCCGCAACAAGAAGCTGCCACGTGGACGGTTTTCTGCTCTACGATGGCAGTCGCGCGCACGGCGACAATTGCAACAACGCGTTCGACTTCCCGAGTTGACCGTGGTTTCTGAACTCGTTCATCAGGAATCCAAGAATGGAATAGAAGCCTCTTTCTGGAAACTGAAAATGGGTGGTCACTGGACAGTTCCCGCGGTTGAGTTGGCTCAGAAAGAAAATACAGGGACCGTGATTCTTGTCGGTGACGGTGGGAAAAAATCGCTCGTTGAAAAAGCGCGATCTTTTCTGGCTTCCGGTTTTCGAGTATTGGCGGTAGACCCTTTCTATTTCGGTGAATCATCCATTGCTGAAAAAGATTTTCTGTTTGCTCTGCTGATATCCAGTATCGGGGAACGTCCCTTAGGAATTCAGGCCGGGCAGTTGATTGGGATTTCAAACTGGATTAAGAAGAACCATGAAGGAACGCCTGTCACGATTGCGACACAAGGATCGCGGTCCAGTTTGTTTGCGTTGATTGCAGCTGGTCTTGGTGGTCAATCCATCGATGGTCTTGTGCTTCATGGTTCCATGGGAAGTCTAAAGGAAATTATCGAGAACAATGGTTCTGTGGACAAAACACCGGAACTATTCTGCTTTGGATTACTTGAAAAATTTGATATTGAGCAACTGGTTGCTTTGGCAGCACCAAGATCGATTGAATTTATCCAACCCACAGCACGTCTTGTGGAAGAATTACGTTCGATAGAAAAATGGTATTCATATTTTGGTGCAGACTTTTCACTGAAGTATTAGAACGAAGTTCCGTGGGAACCGAATTCAGTTACAACCTTTTTCAGCTTGTCTGCTATGGCTCACCAGATATTTGGTTTGAGTAAGTCGTGAGGAAACATCATGGATGGTGACGAACAATCTTTGGGATTGAATGCTTTTGAGAAAGTCCGCGATCTGGGTGTGTCACTGGATGATCCCAGTCAAGATCTCCAAGCGGAACAGGAGGGGAGTGAATCGGAACCGGACCAATTGTCGGATCGAGTACCCGAAAACGGACAAAAGAATACCATTCCTGATACTCAATCCTCAATGGCGGAGGAAGAAAATCCGAGCACGGCAGCGGTTCTCGAAGCCTTGCTTTTTGTTGGAAAGCAACGTTTGATTCCGGAAGAAGTCGAGGATCTTTTTGAGGAAGTGAATGCAGAAGAGATTCACGAACTCATAGCGGAACTGTCGGAAATGTATTATCGCCAAAATCGCCCTTATGCGATTGTTTCCGAAGGTCGTGGGTATCAGTTGCAGTTACGTTCGGATTTTGAATTTATTGCCCAGCGTATCTTTCAGCGTAACCCCGAACACAAACTGAGCCAGGCTTCGATCGAAGTGCTTTCTCTGGTTGCTTATCGACAACCTATTACACGTGAGGCAATCGATAGTTATCGTGGTGCTGACTCCGCTGCGATGTTAAGACAACTCCTGCGGCGTGAGTTGGTGCGGCTGGGTCGACAGGGGGCCCCTGATCGAGAAATCCTTTACCATACTACGGAACGATTTCTTGAACTTTTTGGGCTGTCGAGTCCAGAAGAACTTCCGGTTGCTGAAGACCTGCTGAAACTCTAGTAGCTATGGAATATTTTTTCGGGCAAGAAAATAGGGCATGAGCTCATGCCCTTGGGGGAATGCGACTGCACTTGCGGCTGCACTGTGTTCATTGTAGTGCAAGTAAGAGTCCGGTTTTATTCCGGTTCCTGCAATCGCAAATGGAACATCTCCGTGTGAGTGCGTTTTAGTCTGCAATAAAGTAGGGTGGTCAGGACTGACAAGCATGCGAAAGGCATCCTGTTTTTCCAGGTGTTCAAGTAGCGGACCTACAATATGGAAGTCGATCTGTTCCAGTGCTTCGATTTTGGTAGCCGCATTTCCTTCGTGGCTGGCTTCATCAGTCGCTTCGATGTGAACGGTGACGAAATCGAAGTCCTCTATGGCCCGTATGGCTTCACGGCCTTTTGCCGCATAATCGGTGTCAAGGTAACCGGTTGCACCAGGAACATCAAGAACGGTCCATCCCAGGAGCAGTGCAAGTCCCCGAAGAAGATCCACACCGGTAATCATGCACGCTTTGACTCCAAAATGATCGTAGAATGTTGGTAAGTCAGGTCTTTTCCCCAGTCCCCAAAGCCACACCATCGTCGCGGGCATTTTGTTGTTTTCGATACGCGAGAGGTTGGTAGGGTGTGGAGCAAATTGCTCAACACTGTGTTTCATAAGGTCCTTCAGTAATTCGCTGCCTGGACCAGACGGAAGGTGGGGAGTAATCAATTGATCGGTAATGTCATGAGGCGGAGTGCTGAAAGTCTCGGCACCGAACAGAGAGGTCTTTCTACCAGGTGAGAAGATCAGTAGGTTACGATAGCTGACACCAGGATAAAAGCGTAATTCCGGCTGTGTAATAGTGGTTTGCAGATGATGCAGTAAGATTTCCGCTTCGCTAGTCGTAATATGTCCAGCCGTAAAATCAATCATGTGTTCTTTTACGACATGAACAAGATTGCATCGAATAGCCCAGTCGTTTGCATCGAGGTGATGGCCCATGGCAACTGCCTCAAGTGGAGCCCGACCCGTGTAGTGCTGAAGCGGGTCAAAACCAAGCAAGCTGATCGTCGCGACGTCACTGCCGGCAGGGAGTGAGGGAGGTACATTGTTTGCCCTACCGACACATCCAAGTTTCGCAATCCTATCCATATTCGGGATATTGGCAGCTTCGAGAGGTGTTTGGCCGTTCAGGTCATCCTGAGGGGTATCTGCACATCCGTCGGGAATTACTAGTACGTATTTCATAGTCTCAGTTCAAAAGCACGTTTGATTTCTCTTAGAGGCGATATACACGTCGCAAGGATGCTGCCCCCCGTAATCTGACTCTTTGGCCCCACCATCCTATGATCTTCTTGTTGACCTTCATCCATGGGTTACGTGGTACGGTTACTGTAGCATTTGGATCTCAGTCATGTGCCTGGCACATTGCCAAATTGTGTTATATGTAAGCGAGAACTAAATTGAAATCCGTGACTGTGACAACAGTCCTGTATCCAACTTGATTTGGATTCCAGCTCTTCAATACTGGTTGCCTGAGGCATTAACAGGACTCGAGACCGATCGATTTCTGGAAATCCGTTCATAAAATGGTCTACTTCCGTCACGTCCTCTATCTGGTCAATTACAAACTTTATCTGGTATGTATATTGGGTCGTCAGTTTTCGAATGACACCTGGATTAATTCTCAAATGCTCGTGTTTTTCAATCCAGTGTTCGTTGATATAAGGTTGTTGCGATGTGGTGACAGGGTTGATTTTCGAGGTCGCCAGGGAATCGCCGTTGACGAATGGGTGAAGCGATGATGAGCCTCGTTCCTGCAGGGACTGTGGCGTGGAATTAGAAAGTTTGGGGCTCAGGGACATCAAGTTACAGGAAACAGGATGATGAAGGGTTGCAGCTGTTTCAATCGTGATATGCAGTCCCTGTTCAGCGAGGGCTCGCGTCAAGGGTACCATTTCCGGTTGGAGCATAGGTTCTCCGCCCGTAATGACGACGTGAGTAATTTTTTCCAGTCGAGACGATCCCTGGTCAGACAAAGGTGATATTAATCTAAGAATTCGGTCCAGAACGTCACTCACCTCATAGTGTTGTCCTGTTGGGTTCCAGCTCGCATACGCGGTATCACAGAACCCACACCTTAAATTACAACCCGTTGTTCTCACAAAAACAGCTGGAGTTCCGGCGAGCAAACCTTCCCCCTGAATGGAACGAAAGATTTCAGATATGTGCACCGGAATTTCACAATCATAAAGAAGAAAGATGCCAGAAAGTGTCTTCGTATTAAACGAAAAACTGTAGCGTAACAAGATGAAAAAGTTCTTCGCTCGGATGCTCAGGGACTCTTTTCATAGGATGATGTCGGATAGCAAACCTCATTTCAATTGGTCTCGATCCGAGTTGACAGGGATCAAAGACTAAAACTCGGTAATGATCTCTCCGCCATTACGAGTGGCAAGTGACACCAGAAGTTTACGATCAATTGTAGACTGAATTAATCGCGTGGAAGTATCACTAAAGGCAAATACGGCTCCTCCGGCGTGTTTGCTCGCCCAGTATATCGTTGAAAGGTTGCTCGGAATTTCGTTAATACCTCTTTCTTCGAGTGTTCGTACGCAACACCCCGGTGCCAGTGACCACCATCCTTTAAGGCTTTCTCCCATCAAGATCGTGTTGGAACCACCATCAGGTATACTACCCGAGCCAAGAGTCGTTGCGCTGTTTCGGTACGCCATCCCATTGTTGAAAATCCCAAAAAGGGAATCCGTATTGGTGTTTGAACCAGCCGACATGTTGAAGCGGTAATCCGATATGCCCAATCTCATCAAAACCGGGCTCGATAAGTCGCCTGGATTTTGGCGGACCGGATCGGACAAGGCAGCTCGATTTGAGGGGCAGACAAATAGTTCCAGTGAAACACTGATTGCTGTCAGATTTCGATGTTCCCCGGGTGATCGAGTGAAATCGATTTCTTGTGAAAGAGTTGGCTGATCCACGTAAGGAAGCAGACCTGCAAAACCAGACCACATATAAGATTCTGCGTAATAGTAATCATCACGGCAGTTAGGGTCATCGGGATGGCATAACCATCCGGATGGCAGGCTGCGATTGCTGTCATGATAAAGGTGGCATGCCTGCGCCAATTGTCGCATCCGGCTGATACACTGAGTACGGCGAGCGCTCTCACGGGCACGTTGAATGGCCGGTAACAGAAGCGCTGCAATAATGCCTATAATAGCGATAACAACAAGCAGCTCAACCAGAGTAAAACCACGAGACCTGGACCGCCATTGTTTATTATTGGTGAACATGAGACGGATATCCTTCCGTATCTAGCAGCACGGGAACACAGTGATCCTTCACGTTGTCTATCACGATACGTAACCCGGGACCGAGGGTGCAAGACCGTTTCCGTCAAGAAGGCTACTTTTGCTTATACGGATCATTCATATTATTGGTTCAGTTGTATGCACGATTCAGTAATTATTTCAATCATGTTGTCACCTCTCCTGCAGGGAAAGACATTTGCTTGTTTCATGGCAAGGTCTATACTGAATTGTCCAATCATGGTTGGAAGACAAGGCGGTCGAGTTGATGAACGCGCAATAAGCAAAAGGATGCTTTTCAGGAAGGCAGAACAGGATCCCACAGGGGTGTTCACGCTTCTGTCGTTTCTTCGGAGTGTCGTTTGGATACAAAAAGCAGGAGGTGACCATGTTTCGTCTTTGGGCTTCGGTAGCGTTAGCAGGTACGCTTGCCATCGCCGGGATAACGGCCGGACAAAACGCGTCCAGTCTTCGTGTTTCTGTACTCCATCTCGAACTAAGAGATCCTTATCGCTACCAGGTTAGTTGTGAACTACAACCCCATCGCCAACTGAGTGTTCGCACACCGATGAACAGTCATGTTGTATCGGTTGACGTTAAGTTAGGCCAGAGTGTCAAAGAAGGGGATCGCTTAATACAACTTGATCAACAGCTTTCTGCGCTGGAGGTCGAGCGTGCAAAAATTGCCCTGCAGTCATCGCAGACCGAGTTCACTTCTCTACAGGCATCCGGAGCACCGCCTAACAAGTTGGCCGCAAGTGAGAACGATGTGAAGCTTGCTCAACTCGACTTACAACAAGCGGAGTATTGGTTAGGAAAAACAGAGATAAGGGCGCCGTTTTCGGGTCAAATCATTCAGATTTCCGCTGACAAAGGCCAATATGTAACACTTGGTCAGAATCTCGTTTCGATCAGTGATCACCGTACCGTCGTTGTCTGGTTTCCCATGGATTCCAGGAACGCTAAGCTGGGAGAACGTACAACTGTGAATGTTGAAGGGGCGGATTATACAGGACTCGTTCGGGCTGTACTGCCCTTGATTGATGCACACCGCCCTTTAAGTCGATTACGTTCCCGCCTATCAACGACAGTTATTGAAATCGATAATCGACGAGGGAGATTGAAACCAGGGCAGACTGTCGGATGTCCTTTATCACCATATGGGCCCCTTGCTACGATTCCAAATGACAATATTCAAAGGGCGACCCAGGGTGACAGCGTACAAGTCTTGCGTGGAAATGTAGTACAGCAGGTGTTCGTCCAGCGTCTGGTAAGCTATGACTCCAATCACACCACCGTGAGTGGGGCGTTTTATGCGGGCGACCGCCTGATCGTATCTAGTACGCGAAGTCTGAGCAAGGGAACCCGGATCGCATCGGAAAATGTGGAGCAACCCTAGAAAGCCGTGCCATGAGAGGTGATCTGTGTAGTGATATTCACCCCCACTTGTTTACTCCAGGCGTCGATCAGCGTTCGATAAACGGGGCCCGGTTTTCCCTTTCCGATAGGCGCATTGTTGACGTGGGTCACTGGCATCATGCAGTAGGATGTACTTGTCGTGAAGGCCTCGTCCGCCTCGATAACCTCTTCAACCGGGATATCCTGTTCAACGGTTTGAAACCCCAGGTTTGAAGCGAGCTCGAAAACCGTTTTACGACTGATACCGGGTAATATGTTTTTAATCTCTGGTGAAATAAGAGTTCGGCCACGCACCATGATAAAATTGGCAGCGATGGTTTCGGTCACATGATCATCCATGTCCAATAACAGGGCAGTAGCGCCAGGAACAACGCGTCGGGCTTCCAGATCAGCAAGATAATAATGCAATCGACTTCGGTTCTTGATCGCTGGATCGTAGCACTGTGGAGGTACATGACGAATATTCGGCGTTACCAGCTGTTGACCGGATTCCAGTTTTTCTGCCCACATGGAAAAGGGCAGGGGAAAGGTATGCATACATACCGTTGGCCGGTTGACAGGCCCCTCTGGAGATATTTTGGCATGGGTAGCAACCGCCCCTGCCGTTACAAAGTGGGTCAATCCCAGATCACCTTCCTTGTCCAACCACTGCGCATTGTTTTTAACAATTTCAATAGACAGTTGTCGGAAGTCCTTTTTCGTTAGTCCCGTGTCAAACCGCATATATTCCAATGCTTGGAAAAGTCGATCGAGATGGTCATTGAGCTTGAAAAGTTGATGCCCAAAAGTACGTGTCATTTCTGTCACGGTTGCACCTAGTACGACACCTGAATCATATACAGGCAAGGTGGCTTGAGAGACAGGGATATGTTCTCCATTCAAATACGCAATGGGTTCTTTCATGGCATGACTTCATCTGGTCTGGGGCCTTTCAACAGACTGCCTTAGAGACCAATGGCCGGCACAGGTGAAAGGGGCCGCGTGAGGTGTTTTGGAGGAACAACAAAGAAGGGGATTCGGTTACTAATCTGAAACAAGTAAAATCGCTAATAGAATGTCAGTCTCGCAGGTGAAACAATCGCTTAACGGCTTCGAGAAGTCCATGCGGAGACCCGTTGTGCGATTCGTCGCGTAAGGCAGACAAAGTAGGATGGAGCAGTTTGTTCAACAGGCGGTGACGAAACTGAAGGATTTTGTCTTTCTGGTGATCGTTCAAATCGGGAAGCTCGCGAAAAAGTTTATCGGTTTCGACCTGAGCCTGTTCCTGCACCTGCTGCCTTAATCGTTGAATGACAGGACTGGTTGCCTGATGGTTCAATTCCTGCATGAACACATCTGTTTCACCTCTCACAATACGCATCGCTTTTTCGACTTCCGCCTGTCGGAGTGCGGAATTGTTCCGACAAACTTCCTGGAGTTCGTCAAGTCCGTATAAATAGACGTTGTCAAGGCGACGGATCTGTGGATCGAAATCCCGTGGAACCGCTAAATCAAGTAGAAAAACAAGACGGTTTTTTCTCGCTGACATAATATCTTGAAAATGCGAGGAGACGATGATGGGTTCTCGAGCTCCGGTCGTGCCAATTACGAGATCTGCTGTGGCTAGTGCCTCATCCAGTTGTGACCACGGGAGAGCTTTACCATGGAACGCTTCGGCTACCGCAACAGCCTTTGCGTAACTACGATTGATCACCATGATGTCCTGAACGCCTTCATCGATAAGATATCGTAGAGTTTCCTGTCCCATCTCACCGGCACCGATTACCAGAACCGTCTTGTCATCAAATCGATGAAACATCTGTTTCGCATA
>CAXEIY010000023.1:0-9280 GCA_963996245.1 uncultured Planctomycetia bacterium
AATACTGGATGATGGTAATTCATCCGTCGGATGATTGCAGAGGGGGCGATACGGGATTCTCCATTAAGCGTTACACAATACACATGCTTGGAATTCAAATTTTGAAGGATGTTCATATTGTACGTTACCAGGACCTGGTCTTCTTCGAGCACCGGCCGCAGGTAATTCCAGCTTGCCCAGGCACGTCGACTTCGAGGGAGGATTGAGTGGTCCGTATGAAGGATAGCCGTGTTCTTTTGATAGGGAACCGCTGACAAAAGATCCTTTTCAAGTTTAGTTGCCTGGCCTCCAAGCAGGGCCAATGCCTGGTCACTGTGGCATGCGAATATGACATGTTCAAAGTCTTCACTGCTTCCGTCATTAAAACTTAGAGAAACCTTGTCAGGCTTTCGAATCACTCCGACAACGGGTCGGTTTATGGTTATCTTATGAGCAAATCGTTTTGTTATTGCCTCAACGTAAGTTCTGGAACCCCCGCATATCACTTTCCACTCAGGCTGACCGTACAAGCTGAGTAATCCATGATTCCTATAAAAATCAATTATTAATCTCATAGGAAATTGCAGTAGCCTTCTGCGATGACATGACCAGATGGCTGAACCCATGGGAAGGAAGTACTGGTCCCGAAATTCCCTTGAATAGGGATTGTCCGTAAAAAACTGTTCGACCGTCACACTTTCGTTTAACGGAAAACGAACCATTTCCCGGTTAAAGCGCTGGAAGTCTTTTATTAGACGAAAAAAACGCCAGTTCAGCAGATTACGCCTTTGGGCAAAAAGACCATTAAGATTGGTACCATTGTATTCGAGACCTGTTTCATCACATCGGAATCCAAAACTCATGGAAGTCGATTGAGTGGAAATGTTCAGCTCCAGAAGCAACTTCACAAAGTGTGGATAGTTACGTTCATTAAAAACAATAAACCCCGTGTCAATGGCATGCTTCTCACCATCAAAGTCGACGTCAATCGTGTTGGTATGACCGCCAATGTAGTGGTTGGATTCAAATATTTTCAATTCATGGTGGCCACAAAGTCGATGTGCAACTGTCAGCCCGGAGATTCCAGTACCAATAATGGCAATTTTCATAAAGCCTTAGTCCCATTAGTTCTGTCATCTGCGCTTTGTAACTGCCAATGGGCCTCTCAATATGACCACACAAGTTGGAGGTCTTTTCATCGCCTGCGGTTCCAGTACGAAGCCAAGAGGTCTTGCTTGTCCATCCAGATCTTCGAGCAAGGCACTATAGGGACGCTTGGTCCTGCTTTCTGTAGTGAAGCAGGAGCCCCGCACTAGCGAATGGATATGTTCGCAACGCGCCAAGCTATTTTCATGACATGACACTCTCTTAATCCATCCGAAACAGGATTGTCCCTACGGAAATAATTCATTCATAACATCCACTATTTTTGGGAGACTGTATTTTGTCGATGAAAGTCATTGTGTCAAGATTATTTGTAAAATATGAGCAAATATTGCTATTGCACTGTTTTTTTTGTTTTTATAAAAACATTCAAAACATTCAAAATTTAGTCTTTTGCGAGGGACGTCCAAGTCACCATGGAGATTATGAATTCAAAGGTGTGCAGAACGACTCTGGCTGGTGTCTTGCCAGGATGTTGTGCAGTCACGGATTGGCCTAGAGTGCAAGTGATGATGGCTGCACTCATTTGCTGTCTTTACGTGCCGTCATACGCAGTGGAAGATTCCCATGCAGCCTGGCCGCAGTGGAGGGGGCCGACCCGTGACGGCAAGGTACGGGGTACTGTCTGGCCCCAGAAACTTCGTGGTGGTAATCTTAAAAAACTCTGGCGGTATTCACTCGGCCCCAGTTACTCCGGCCCGATAGTTGTTGGGAAACATGTATTCGTAACCGAAACTAAAAAACGTAAATATGAAGTCGTCCGATGCTTAAATCGAGATTCGGGAGCTCAATTGTGGAGTACGCAATGGAAAGGCTCCATTCGAGTTCCGTTCTTTGCACGCTCCAATGGAAGCTGGATCCGTTCCACGCCAGCCTACGATGACGGGTATTTGTATGTTGCTGGTATACGAGACTTTCTTGTGTGCCTGGATACGACCACCGGGGAAGCTGCATGGAAACTGGACTTTGTGCGCTCGCTGAAGAGTCCTGTACCGACATTCGGATTTGCATCCTCACCTATGGTGATCGGTGACTATGTATACGTTCAGGCGGGATCATCTGTGGTAAAAGTTGAAAAGAATACCGGCCAGATCCAATGGCGTACGATGCGTGATTCTGGCGGAATGAATGGCAGCGCGTTTTCATCACCGACCTGGGCGGCACTCGGAAACCGTGAGCAGCTGGTGGTTCAGACCCGTTCAACGCTGGCAGGAATCGATCCGGAACAGGGAAGGGTACTGTGGTCAGAAAAGATACCCGCTTTTCGCGGTATGAACATTCTGACTCCTACCATCATAGGAGACTATGTCTTCACCAGTAGCTATGGTGGCCGATCCATTCTTTTTCAGATTACAGCCCAGGGACAGCGGTTTTCCAGCAAGCCGGTATGGAACAATAGAAGTGAAGGTTATATGTCTTCCCCGGTAGTAATTGACGGTCATGTATATATGCACCTGCGCAATCAACGATTTGCCTGTTACGATTTGTCTACCGGAGACAGAAATTGGATTACCCGTCCATATGGAAAGTACTGGAGTCTGGTTGCCAATGAAAGACAGATCCTGGCTCTTGATGAACGCGGTGATTTGCTCTTGATAAATGCGAATCCAGAAAAGTTTGATTTAGTAGATTCATACACCATTTCTAATGAGCCTACTTGGGGACATCTGGCAATAGCCGGCAACACCCTGTTCGTACGTGAACTGAAGGCGATCGCAGCCTACCGCTGGGAACGTCAGTTACCGTAGCTTCAAAAAATCTGGCTTTGAGTTCTGAATAGAGGTCCCTGGATTCCAGTTTTGCGGTCTGAAACACCGGCTGGTACCCCATGCACGCCTGTAGGAAATGATTGTGTCGCCTAGGGAAAATAAACTTCCTATTAATGGTGATGAAGCTGGACAGATATTCACGGTCATGCGAATATCCACAGGGCATAAGCTTCCTCGAAATGACCTCCGCCAACCCCATAAAAAAGTGCTGTTTCTCATGACAGATCTGCCGTTGATTCAGATTGGTCGACACCCCAGTAGTAAAGGGTACCGTCTGGAAACACGATTATTGTTGAAGGAATCCATAGGGAACGTCTTTGAATTTTTTTCCAATGTGCACGGTCTCGAGACGTTGACGCCTCCGTGGCTGAATTTTCAGGTCCGTTCCATGAATCGCTCCATGATAGGCGAAGGTGCCGAGATTGAGTATAAACTACGCGTTCACGGTATTCCTTTACGTTGGAAAAGTCGGATAGTAGACTGGGATCCGCCTTTCCGTTTTGTCGATGAACAGATAGTAGGGCCTTATCGCTGGTGGCATCATGAGCACCAATTTGTGGAGTGTGGCGAAGGTACCTGGGTGACTGACAGGGTTGACTATGGAGTTCCATTGGGCTGGCTTTCTCATCGGTTAATTGTAAGCCGTGATTTGCAACGAATCTTCCGTTTCCGACATGAAAAATTACTCGAACAGTTCACTTGTGATTCATCGTAAGACTCTGAATCGAATGTCTCATGTTCCTCCAGTAAATACTCAGACACATCCATTTCCCGTATCCATCTTCTGTTCTCAATTGGCAGCGTTTGTTAAAAACCATAAATTATAGTTTTTAAATCTGACAACGATTTCAAGTTTTTGGTGGCGTTATGCCCCAGCGTCGAAAACAGCGTGCGGTAGAAACCCTGATACGCGAGGGACTGTATCCGGTCAGTGAGTTTGATCCTGAGGTTCAGGGTTGGCGGTATCAGGCAATTGCTGAGATACTTTGTACAATTCCAGAGGAAGACTACCGAGCGTTACTGGATTTACGTGAAACATTTGAGTGGTTCGTACCTCACATTCAGGATCTGAGTAAAGTATGCCGTTTCGAGAACACGAAATTGGGTCGGATTCAAGTGGTTTACCTGTCGCCAGCTCTCGAGCACGAACCCTGGGGATTGGTGGTTGTGACCGTGGCATGTGCATTAGCCGATATTCTGTGCGGTTCCAGCGAGACTGCGAAGAAAAAAACCGCAATCGATGATCGGATCAAAGTCTGGGGACTGTCTGAAGAGTTCAAGGCAACTCGGAATGTCATCGAATCGGTGAAACAGCTTGAGGAAAGTGACGCTTGGTGGTGCCAGTGGGTTGACACCTGAATCACCGGGGCCAAGAGGCTGATAATTGGAAAGACCATATCTCACGATACTTTAATACAAGTATCTGAAAGTATGCTCATATGGGGATGGAATAAGCAAAATGTTATCAATCATTCATAATCAACGACGACCGATTTGGAGTGCGTCTGCATTGGTGTTGTGGCTGATCATGTTCTGCACACGTCCCCTTGATGCCGAGATCTCGTCAGAGACAGACGTCCTGACAGGCCGTGTCCGATCGATTCTTGAATCCAACTGTTTTGGTTGTCATGGCGCCAATAAAACCGTGCGTGGTGAACTCCATCTGAATACGCGAGAAAGTTTACTAAAGGGAGGGGCTCACGGTTCCGTGATTTCCTTTACTCTTCCAGAAAATAGTGCCTTGTTGAGAGCGATCCGGTATGAAAATCTGAAAATGCCGCCCGATGCGCCCTTGTCACCCGAGGACATAGCTGTGTTGACCGAATGGGTAAAACGCGGTGTGCCGTGGAAAGGCGGATCCCTTGAAATATCTCAAAATAGTATTAGAAGAACCGCGATTTCAAACGAACACTGGGCTTACCAGCCTCTAAGTTCGCCTGAAGTGCCAGACTCTCAAAACGGGGATTGGATAAGAACTCCACTGGACCACTTCATACTGACCCGTCTTGAACAAAACGGTTTGAGTCCTAATCCAAGGGCTGGAAAAGTGACCTGGTTACGACGAGTCTTTTTTGATCTGACCGGACTTCCACCGACTCCTGAAGAGGTAGATGCATTTATTGCGGACGAGACGCCGGATGCATTCGCTAAGATCACAGATCGCTTGTTATCTAGCCCACAATATGGAGAAAAATGGGCGAGGCATTGGCTTGATCTGGTGCGATACGCAGAAACTGACGGGTACGAGCGAGATGGAACGAAGGCCAATGCGTGGCGTTTCAGAGACTATGTTATCGATGCATACAATCAAGACATGCCATTTGATCAGTTTGTGATCGAGCAACTGGCTGGAGATGAAGTCAATGGGGTGGACAGCAACACTCGCATTGCAACTGGATATTATCGGCTCGGAATATGGGACGACGAGCCAGTTGATCCGGAACAGGCCTTTTATGACAGTCTCGATGACGTGGTTTCTACCACCAGCAAAGTATTTCTTGCCATGACACTGGGCTGCAGCCGTTGTCATGACCACAAGATCGATCCCCTTTCACAGATTGATTACTACCAGGTCATGGCGTTTTTTCACAATACCTTTCAGGACATCCGTCAACTCAAATTTGAAAAAACGGCCTTTACTTTGAATACCCAGACCGTGATTGCTTCTGATCAGGAACAAGTTCAGTACCAAATCGCGCAGGAGCGTTGGGAAAAACAGCGGATGGTCGTCGATACAGAACTACAAAAACTGGAATCTCTTTTTCTAGAAAGCCTGCCAGAAAAAGACAAAGAAGCTTCTCGTGATGAGCATAAGCAGGCTGAGTTGCTTGAAAAAGTGATATCCACAAGACCAGAAGCACAACGTAAGCGTTACGAGGACCTGAAATCGGAAATCGATCTTTTGGACCAAAATAAGGTGACGCCTTTACCCGAAGCGCTGACCATCAAAGAAAATGGAGCTCGTGCGCCGCAAACCTATGTTTTGTTACGTGGTAATGCGCATGCACACGGAGAGAAAGTAGAACCAGCGTTTCCCGACGTGCTTGGCTTTGACAAACCGATTTTTAAGCCGGTCGACGAAGAGGCTCCCTCAAGCGGTAGAAGGAGGGTCTTTGCTGAATGGGTGGCTGGAGATGAAAATCCGTTAACAGCACGGGTTATTGTCAACCGAATCTGGCAGCATCATTTTGGTCGAGGTTTGGTCCGTACACCAAACGATTTTGGCATTAATGGCGCTCGCCCCACACATCCTCAGTTACTGGACTGGTTGGCCGGGAGATTCATAGAGGAAGGATGGAGTATTAAGTCGTTACATCGCATGATTGTGCTCTCAGCGACCTATCAGATGTCGTCAAAAGATCATTCACAGGGTTTGGCTCAAGATCCAAACAATAATCTGTTTTGGCGATATGATTTGCGACGGCTGGACGCAGAAGCAATTCGCGATGCGGTAATGTCCGTCAGTGGTGTGCTGAATCGCCAGCAGTACGGACCCAGTGTGTACCCAGAAATTCCACCGGCTGTACGTGCGGGAGCCTCGCGTCCTGAAGATGCCTGGGGGGTATCGACCATAGATCAACAGCACCGACGAAGTATCTATGTGTTTGTCAAACGTTCACTGATGGAGCCCTTGATGTCGGCATTTGATCTTGCCGATACCGACAGCAGCTGCCCAGAGCGGTTTACTACCGTTGTGCCTACGCAGGCTCTGACCACCTTAAATGGTCAGTTCTTTAATCAGCAGGCCTCCTTTTTCGCTCAACGATTGCGCGATGAATGTGGTGGACATACCGTCCGTCAGATAACTCGTGGCCTACGTCTGGCCTTCGGGCGGATGCCGGATGACACAGAAATATCACAATGTGTTGAATGGATCACAAAGTGGAAAAAGGAAGAAGGCATTTCCCAGGATCAGGCGTTGTTATATTTCTGCTTGATCGTACTGAATCTCAATGAATTTCTTTTTGTAGATTAACCAACCAAAGTCCAGTGAGTCACAGACGTTCATATTAATGTTACTGTTTTAGAGGTTGTTATGTATTCAGACAGAAGACCGCACAATACCTTTTGTGGGCACACACGCCGCGAATTTTTCTGGGAGTCCGGTGCGGGTTTTACTTCGCTGGCTCTCTCCGGCTTACTGGGTAAGGAATTTTTTTCCGAAAAGATTCCTGGTTCCGAATCCGAAAAATCATGGGCGAATCCCCTGTCACCACTCAGTCCCACTCACGTCGCAAAAGCCAGAAGTGTTATTTTCCTTTTTATGTATGGTGGCCCCAGCCACATAGACACTTTTGATTACAAGCCACAACTTTATGGTCTGGATGGCAAAACGATCACAGTTGACACGTTCGGTCGTGGCGGAAGAAAAAGTGAGGGGCGAGTTGTTGGGCCTCGATGGAAGTTTCATCCAGCAGGTGACTCTGGAAAAAAAGTAAGCGAGCTTTTCCCTAATCTGGCTACCTGTGTTGACGATATTGGATTCATCCATTCGATGTCTGCGGAATCTCCGATTCATGGATCCGCCATGCTGATGATGAACTCAGGAAGACTTGCTTCCGGATATCCCTGCTTAGGAAGCTGGGTTAACTATGGTCTGGGCAGTGCTAACGAAAATCTTCCAGGTTTTGTTGTCATGCTTGATCGAACAGGTGGTCCGATCAGTGGTGCCAAGAACTGGACCAGTGGATTTATGCCGGCCTCCTTTCAGGGAACCCTTTTACGTTCCCAAGGCGAACCGATTTTAGATCTGAATCAGCCTGCGGGAATGCCAACTGGTATGCAAAGAAAAATTCTGAACAGGCTACAGGAGATGAATCGGAAACATCAAATGCAGCAACGCAACAGTTACAGTAAACTGGGCGCCCGAATCGCGAGTTTCGAGTTAGCTTACAAAATGCAGAAACATGCACCGGAAGCGGTTGATTTTGCAAGTGAGCCGGCACATATTCGCCAATTGTATGGCCTTGACAACGATAAAACTGAGGAATTTGGACATAAATGTCTACTGGCCAGACGTCTGGTGGAAAGAGGGGTACGTTTCATTCAAGTGTATTCAGGTGGCAATCATGGTGATTCGAATTGGGATGCCCACGGAGACCTTGTACAGAACCACACCGTTCATGCGGCTGCCACTGACCAACCTATTGCCGGTTTACTGAAAGACCTGAAACAGCGAGGCTTGCTGGAAGAAACACTTGTAGTTTGGGGAGGAGAATTTGGCCGCCAACCGACTGCTGAATATGAAACTGGCGACGGCCGAGATCATAATGCTTACGGATTTACAATGTGGATGGCAGGTGGAGGAATTCGAGGAGGGGTATCTGTTGGAAAAACGGATGAACTTGGTAGTGCCGCTGTGGAATCACCGTTTCATGTACGCAATCTTCATGCCACAATCCTTCATCAGCTGGGGCTTAATCCCAATCGTCTCAGCTACTTTTTCAATGGGCTTGATGAAAAGTTAGTGGGGGTCGAGGGAGCCGATCCCATTGGTCAGTTGATTTAGCACTTCGAATATTACCGTGAAGCGCGTATTGATAAGGACTCCCATACGGTTGCTAGATCACGTTGACCAAGAGTTGTTTGACAGAGAGTTCCATTCGTATTCTACAGCTCAAGAAGCGACCATTACAGTTGCGCAAAGCCATCCGATATCGTCATGAGGCCTTGTCGTTACAATCGTTTTCAGATCTGAACTGCGTGCTGTTTAATCTCTGAAAGAATTTACGGATATCGAATGCGCCAAGGGGGATGATCACGAGAGCCAGCAGGAAAAAGCTTCCCAGACCGAGTATCAGGGTCCACTTCCATATAGTGAGCCATACTGTTTCGGGTGCCATGTGTTCGCCCATTAATTAAAGGTTGATACGGAAAAAAGGGTTACGGCTATTTCCTACGGTCCAGTATTTCATGCATCACAAGGAGCAAACCGTCGCATTCACAGGGAATCGCAAGATGCATTGCATCGGTGATGTACCGGTTATGATGCAGGTTGTTTATCGGGGAAAATCAAAGATCCTGCTATGAAAATAGTTACACAGGTAAAGAACACAAACAAGGCTATGCTTGGCTCGTTGACATAATTGCTGACAGAAGACACATCGCTGTTGAGCAAATCGGCAAGGGTCTGTTGTATCCACTGAGGGAAAAGGCCGGCTATGGCAAACGTGCCCCCGAGCATCGCACCGGTGGCACCAGTGGAAGACGCTCCCTTCCAGTACATTCCTCCTATCAAGGCCGTGCCTGTGCCGCTGAGATAAACCGTGCCGGTAACCGCCATGTACGTCCATACACTTTCGGGGAGTTCGTACCAGATACCCCATACCAGAAGAAACATTCCAATGACGAGAACACTGATTCGCGTA
>CAXEIY010000024.1:0-22065 GCA_963996245.1 uncultured Planctomycetia bacterium
ACAGCAACGATTAAGCAGTGTTCTGAATTACCCGGTACGGACACACAATGCCGCGGCACGCTCACATACCACGCGCGACAGTCTTTTCAAGTACCGATTTTTGAAGCATGTCGATTATGATCTTGTGGTCGTTTACCACGCCATTAACGATGCGCGGGCCAACAATTGTCCGGATTCTGTTTTTCGAGCCGACTATTCACACTATGCCTTTTACCGGCAGCTGAATGTTCTTGAGCGACATCCCGAACGGGCCTGGGTAGCCTTACCCTATGTGCTGGACCGGGTGATCAGTGAGCTGATGGTCCATGTGTTGGGTACCGAACTGTTACCCGAAGGGGATCCACCTCCGGCGTGGCTTACCTATGGCAGCGATGTGAAAACCGCTTCATCCTTTGCCTCCAACATGCGCGAAATCGCAGCACTTGGAAAACAGAAAAAAGAAGCCGTCGTACTCATGACCTTTGCTCATTACCTGGCACCTGGCTACACAGAAGCGGCGTTTGCCAGTCAGAAACTCGATTACGATCGTCATCAGTCTCCGGTTTCGCTGTGGGGAACCCCGGAGAGTGTGGAGTCAGCGATTCTCGAACACAACCGGCAGCTGAAGTCGATCGTTGCAGAAGATGCGAGCGTTTTATTTGTGGATCAGGCTTTAACCCTGCCACGCGGTGGCCGTTATTTTCATGATATCTGTCACCTCTCTGACGCGGGTTCTGAGGCGTTTGTTACCCAGTTGGTTACCGATGTATTGCCTGTGCTGTCGCAACGCGTCGTGCTCGACAAGGGGCGCTAGCGGGCTATTACAGGGGTGTCCGGGCTAGACGCCTTTGCGTTTTCTTCCCGGTGGGCTCAGAGAGCTGGTTGCTGATGGGTCATGCAGTGCAGGGTACCCAGGCCCCAGAGCAGGTCGAGTGCATGAATACCAACGGTGCTGCGGCCAGGGAAAAGAGCGGCCACGGTTTCCAGGGCAACCCGGTCCATGGGGTCGTTGAAGGTCGGTACCAGTACCACCGTATTACCGATATAAAAATTGGCATAACTGGCAGGTAGACACGTGTTTTCAAAAACGATGGAATTCGGGCAGGGGAGTGCGATGACATGCAGCTTCTTGCCGTTTTCCAGTCGCCTGTCCTGGAGCTGATCCCAGTTTTCTTCGAGCTTGCCGTAGTTGGAGTCATCCGGGTCATGCCCGCGGCACGCGACCACTGTGTGCGGATCGATAAAGCGGCAGAGATCATCAATGTGCCCGTTGGTGTCGTCGCCTTCCAGCGCATGGGGAAGCCAGAGCACCTGATCGATGTCCAGGTAAGTTTTGAGCAGCGTTTCCATTTCGCGGCGACCGGTACCCGGGTTTCGGATCTGATGGGTTGTGTTCAGCAGGCACGCTTCGGTTGCAATCAGGGTGCCCTGGCCGTTGGTGTCGACCGCGCCACCTTCGAGTACAACCGGACGATCCTGATGAACGGGCCGCACAACCGGAGCGTTGAGTTGCCGGGCAATCTGGATAGTTACCCGGTTATCGCGCTGCCAGTCCGGGTACTGCGCCCAGCCGCTGAACTGAAAATCGACCACACGCAGCTGATCGGAACTTCCCTCGGGATCAGGTACCAGGAAAAAGGTGCCGTAATCGCGTATCCAGCTGCGGTCGGTTTCAATGGTCCAGAACGCAATGCGGGAAAAATCAGCTCCGCATCGCGTCAGTACATCTCGGGCCAGTAACTGATGGGCCTTACTTTGAACCAGAACCCGGACCTTTTCTCCGGGAGTGAGTTTGGTCACGATGTCACCGTAGACCCAGGGTATGGCTTCAAACTTGCCCGGCCAGTCGGAGCGGTTGTGAGGCCAGCTGATCCAGGTTGCTTCGTGCGGCTCCCATTCGGCTGGCCACCGGTAGCGGGAATCGCTCGCCCGATGTAATGGATCGGAAGTACTCATCGTCTCATTCATCCAGTACCCGGCGGTCCAGCCCGGTGTAAGCGTCGATCCGTCGGTCACGCAGGAAAGGCCAGTGACGCCGTACGTTTTCAATGTGCGAAAGGTCGATTTCGACGATCAGGGTTTCCTGCTGGTCGGTACTCGCTTCGGCAAGCAGAACACCTTGGGGATCACAGACAAAAGACGAGCCCCAGAATTCAATGCCCGGATCGCCTTGCTGGTCGATCTCGTGTCCGACCCGGTTGACCGCAGCTACAAACATGCCGTTGGCGATGGCGTGGCTGCGCTGTATGGTCTGCCAGGAGGCGTGCTGTGTGGGTCCGTGTTCTTTCTTTTCAGAGGGATGCCATCCAATCGCGGTAGGGAAAAAAAGAACTTCAGCACCTCCCAGCGCGGTGAGTCGTGCGGCTTCCGGGTACCACTGATCCCAGCAGATCAGTACCGAGGTCTGGACCCGAGAAAGATCAAAAACAGGAAAACCGAGGTCACCGGGCGTGAAATAATATTTTTCGTAGTATCCAGGATCATCGGGGATATGCATTTTTCGGTAGGTACCGGCCAGAGCCCCCTGGGCGTTGATGACCGCAGCGCTGTTGTGATAAACACCCGCTGCGCGTCGCTCAAACAGAGGAACAATCAGGGTGGTTTGAGTCTCTTGTGCAAGGGTCCCCAATCGCGTGGTGGTTGGTCCGGGAATCGGTTCTGCCAGTTCAAATACAGCGGGGTTTTCATGTTGGCAGAAATAACGGGTGAGAAACAGTTCCGGCAGACAGATGAGGGTCGCACCCTGACGGGCAGCCTGACGTACCTGTTCGATGGCGTTGGCCAGATTCTCTTCCGGGTCGCGGTGCATATGCAGTTGAACCAGACCCAGGGTAAGTTGTCTTGATTCGTTCATAGTCGACTCATACCGGGGCGTGGAAATCGTACTTCTTTTGCCATTGCTAACAATCGGGATGCGGGGCAAGCTAATACAAGATACGTGAAATGGTTCAACAGCGACATCTTTGTCTGACGCGAAATAAGGGATGCGAGGCATGATTCTGCTTGCGGTTAAGGATCTCTGGCGAGGATTCGATGAAGATCCGATACTGCGCGGACTGAACTTTGAAATACGCCGTGGGCAGCGTATTGGATTGGTCGGTCCCAACGGTTGCGGAAAAACGACGCTGCTGCGTCTGCTTCAGGGACAGGATCAACCCGACCGGGGTGAGATAGAACTGCACACTTCGGCACGTATTGGACTTCTGGAACAGCAGCACCCCGTTTCGGTTTCCGAGCATACGGTTTTTGAGGAAGCTTCCCTGGGGCTGCAGCCACTGCTGGACCTGCAACGAGAATCGCTTGAAACGGCCGAATTGCTTGCCGGAGAGATACGGGGTGAGCAGCGCCGGCAGCTAGAGCGACGTTACGACGCGATCCAGGAATCGATGATTCAGAAACAGGCATTTGAGCTGGATCATCGAGTGGAGGAAGTGCTGGACGGCCTTGGGTTTGATCGAGCGTCACACCAGCAGTCAATCGGGTCCCTGAGTGGCGGACAATGGAGTCGACTGATGCTGGCGCGTCTGTTACTGGAAGCACCGGATCTGATGCTGCTTGACGAACCCTCTAACCATCTGGATATGCGGGCCACGGCATGGCTGGAACATTTTCTGGTACAGAATAATCAGACACTGCTGGTCGTCAGTCACGACCGGTTCCTGCTCGATCAGGTGGCGACCGAAATGTACGAGTTGTTCGACGGACGCCTGGAACACTATACCGGTAATTATTCGGCTTACTGGAAGCAGCGTGCCCAGCGTGTGGAAGTACAGCGTCGGACCTATGAAAAACAGGCGGATTATGTCAGTACACAGGAAACGTTTATTCGACGTTATCAGTCCGGCCAGCGGCATGCACAGGCTAAGGATCGTGAGAAAAAACTGGAGCGACTGGAACGAGTGGAGCGGCCACGTGAAATCTCCATGCCTAAAATGAAATTTCAGATGTCGCATCGAACCGGAGAAATTATTCTGGAAGTAAGAGATATCAGTAAGGGGTTTGGAGACCCTCTTTTCAGGCAGCTTTCTTTTCAGGTGCTGCACGGTCAGCGACTCGGGATTTTTGGACCGAACGGGTCCGGTAAATCGACCCTTCTGAAAGTTTTACTGGGAGAGCAGAATCCGGACAGCGGAACGATTAGCCACGGTGCGAATCTAAGTATCGGTTATTACGATCAGCTTCTCTCAGGGATGGCGGATGATCAGGTGGCACTGCGCGCCGCGTGGCCCGATGCAGATTCCTCGATGACCGATCAGGCGATGCGTAGTATTCTGGCTCAGTTTGGGCTTTCCAAAGAGGTCGTGGAACGTAAGGTTTCAACGCTCAGTGGCGGTCAGAAAAGTCGTCTGACGCTGGCCAGCCTGGCAGCTCGACGTGTTAATGTGCTGGTGCTGGATGAACCGACCAACCATCTGGATCTCTGGGCCTGTGAAGCACTCGAACAGGCTCTTTGTAACTTCAGTGGTACGATTCTTTTTGTCAGTCATGATCGATATTTTGTGAACCGGATTGCACAGCGTCTGTTGGTGTTGGGTAATCCTGATCGCGTGCAGTTGGTGGAGGGTAATTACGATGATTATTGTTATACCCTGGCGACCGTATCGCGCCACGGCGAACAGGATTCCGATCACAAAGTAACTTCTTCGAAATCCAAAGAAGGCCGGTCCGGTCAGGCAGACACGTCTCCGGTGACAGCGAAAAAATGGCGGTTTTCTTACCGTAAGGTAGAGGATCTGGAAAAGGAAATATCGCAAATAGAATCGCAGGTTACGGATCTGGAGGCAAAACTCTCTGAGGAGAGCACCTATAGTGACGTACAGCGTTCCCGAGAAACACAGGCCAGTTATGATCAACTGCGTGAAGACCTGTCCGTGTTGTATGAGCACTGGGAGGAAGCCATGGAAAGGAATCAGCGCGGCTAGAGTCAGCTGGCAGAAAACCCGACGGTCCGTGTTATACCCATCAGGAGTCTATCGGGACTTTCATGGTGTGCTTGGTTTGGTAGGTATTACGGTTGGCGTTATTCGCTGATGGCAATATCGGTTAAGTCGCGTGTGGAGAAAAGCGACTGGAGGAGGTCTGTGTTAAGTCCGCCCTGGGGGTCCAGCGGTACGGTTTCTGGAATCAAAGGAGGCTGGTCCGCATGTAGTTTCAATTGCCATGATTGCAACACCTTTTCGGACGCTTGTTTTCTGGATTCGCTCAGGTCAAGAAAATGAAAATTTTCCAAATCCGTAATCCCGAGAGCCTTGAGCGCTCGCTGCGCCTGAAGCCTTACGGCGGCATAGTCGTCCTGTAACGCGTTAGCCAGAAAAGGGATCGTCCACTGCAAAGTATCTACCGGGAGCACGGTGTCTGATAACGTGGGTTCAAGATCCTGGCTTGATGGTCCTCCTGGTTCGACCTTGTTGGAGAGTAACCTCCAGACGGCATGCGCGGTTACCGCACGTTTGACCGCGTGACCCTGGGTCAACATGAGAACTGCCGAAGCAACGCTCTGCTGGTGCTCATTAAGGGGCGCCGGCGGCTGTTTATACCAGGTGTTGAGTTGATCAGAAGTCCACTTCAGCGTTTTGTCGAGATGGCATTGATTACAGGCGTTCGGGACACCCGTCTTGGCTGAAATGGTTGCGTTGGGACTGATAATACGGTGTGTTCGATGGACTCCCAGTAAACCATAGACCAGGTTTGGCATATGACAGTTGTAGCAGAGGCTTCCGGCACTGGTGGCGGCATGATGAGTATGCGCAGTGGGGTCAGCCTGTTTGTCCCGATGACACTGGTAGCAGGCGTCATTGGTTCGCATCTTGTCTGCCAGCTGGTCAATCGGATGGCTCTGGTGAAGTGAATGGCAGCTGAGACAGTCGAGCTTCCGCGATTCCTCCTGGCCATTCAGGAAACAAGGGGAGGTGATCGTACCTTGATATTCGAGGCCGACCGCCAGAGGGGAGTCATCGGGCCAGAAGAGATTCTTCTTGTCTTCGGGAGAGGCGCTTTCGGGCATGGGAAGGGAATACCAGTGCTCGAGTTCATCGCCCGGGGTATAGGGATCTTCTCCTGTTTCAATCATGTGACGTGCCAGTTCCGGGTCATCTTTAGTTCCAACTTTACTGTGGCATCGGCCACAGATTGCATTGGTTTGCTCGGCGTTTAGGTGTGCCGGATTGAGAATCGTATCGTCACGTGATGCCGCCCCGGTGGCGAATTGCAGACGACGTAGCGGGGCCTGGTTCGCTCGTACGTGTTTCTGGCCTGGACCGTGGCAGCTTTCACAGGCAATACCGAGTTCGACCGGGTCGCCTTCAAATTCCTGGTAGGGAGAAGAGAGTACCGGTTTTGAACGAGGTTTGACATTGTGACATCGTATGCAGTTACGATTCCAGACCGATGCCTGAGACCAGAGTTCACCCGGATCGGGTTGGAGAAAGCTGCCAATCGAAGTCATCCAGTGCTGGTCCAGAAGACTGTACTCGTAAGGCAGAGTAAAATAGACACCATGGTCTCGAGTCGGGTGATCGATGGGGCCCAGACTCAGGTAAACCTGACTGATATGCGAGCCAATGACGCGATCTACCGGAAATCGAACGCGCGGAAGATCCGAAACGGATTCCGGTGTCAGATCTTCCGGGATCTCTGCTTTCGGATCGATGGTTTCCATAAAAAAACGATGCTCTTTTTTGAAAAATCGTACGGGAAGACCACTGATAGTCTGAATGGTTTCGAAGTTGCCGTGTATGTTTTCAGCCGTTGCCGGACGGGTCATGGTCCGGTGATATGTCTGGTACCAGCTCCGAAAGTGTTCCTGGTGGCATTTACGACAGCTGATCGAGGTCACATACTCCGGGTTGGGATTAGGAGGATCGGGCCTGTTCGAAACCGGTAATTCTTCCACAGGCTGCTGCCATAACAGGAATCCGGCGACCAGGGATGCACTGAACGTTATTACGGCGCTGGCGCGTGCGGCCCGCATACCTTTCCAGCGGTTTATGATGATGAACAGGGTCATCATCAGCAGTAGACTAGCGGAAATCCATATCAGGGAGGTTGTCATCGATTAAAAGGAGACTTTATGGCTGCAACCGTCTTTCCGCTGGGTACGTAAGGCAGTTCGGTTCAGCGAGAGAGGTACCACTGTTAGTTTGACATGACAAAGGGGTGTCTGCACGCAAAAAATGCAGACACCGAAGGCATAAGGCCGCTGCCTTGAAAGGTATCGCGGTTAGATTGGGCTTTTCACGTGCGACCCTCCCTTGAGTACGGCTTTTTTTTGTGGTAATAATGAAGGTACAGAGGGTGCATCTTTACCCTCGTTATTTCGTAAATTATGGGATGTTGGCCTTGCCGCGTCCTTTCACACGTGCCTGCCTGGAAAAGTGAGTGGAACGATGGCCCGGATCGACAAGCTACTCAAATTCATCGTCGATTCCAAGGCCTCAGATTTACATATTTCAGCTGGCAGTCCACCACGGATCCGACAGTTCAGTGAACTGAAAAAGACCAATGCCCCCGTGATGGACGGGAATGAGACCCGTTCGCTTTTAATGGAAACACTGTCTCCTGCACAGCAAGGTCATTTCAAAGAGCATCAGAGTGTTGACTTTTGTTACGAAGTTGCAGGGATTGGCCGTTTTCGTGCCAATGTGTTTCAACAGCGTCTTGGTGTGGGTGGAGCCTTTCGAGCATTACCGGAGAAGCCACCGTCACTGGAAAGTTTGAATATGCCGCCTGCGATTGAACGGTTGCTCGACTTTCAGCAAGGATTGATTCTTGTAACCGGACCCGCCGGTTGCGGTAAAACGACGACACTGGGCGGCATGCTGAATCATATTAACGAAAAACGCGATGAACATATTATAACGGTTGAAGATCCTGTTGAGATTGTGCACAAAAGCAAACAGTGTGTGGTTACGCATCGAGAGGTCGGGTTGCATACGGATTCTTTCCAGGTGGCGTTGCGTGCCGCGCTTCGTGAAGATCCGGATGTGATTCTTGTTGGAGAAATGCGTGATCTGGAAACCATACAGATGGCGATTACCAGTGCCGAAACGGGGCACCTGGTACTGGCAACCCTTCACACCGCTAGTGCCGCTCGTACCATCAACCGTATTATTGACGTCTTCCCTCCAGAACAAATGCCACAGATTCGTGCCATGGTAAGTGAATCGATTCGAGGTGTAATCAGTCAGCAATTGTTGGTTCGTGCGGATGGCAAGGGAATGCAGCTGTGCCTTGAAGTGATGCTGGCTACTCCGGCTATCGCACACCTTATTCGTGAAAATCGAGCCTATCAGATTCCGTCGCTGATGCAGATTGGTTCGAGTCGTGGGATGAAATTGATGGACGAGACGCTACTGGAATATGTTCAAGTCGGAATTATTACCCCGGAAACGGCATTCAGCGCAGCTGAAAACAAAGGAGAGTTTCAGGAGCGACTGGGTGCGATGAACTTTTCACAGGTAGCATCTGAAGAAGAAGAGATCGCTGATTTTTTGAAAGAAGAATAATCGACTTCACCCTGTGGCGGGGCGGAAATCAATATCTGTTTTGAAACTGTCAAAAGAAGGGTTGTGATGGCCCATATCGATAAATGGTTGCAACAATTACTGGATCAAGAAGGTAGTGATCTGCATCTGCGTTCGGGACTAAAACCGATGATGCGGGTGCACGGGGTCATGAACGAGCTGGAAGATGAGCCTGTATTAACACAGGAAATGATGGGCTCCATATTATCGGAGGCATCAGGAGAGAAACGCTGGGAGCGGTTTAAGGAAAAGCGAGATCTCGATTTTGCTTACTCACTGGGTGAAAAAGCCCGTTTTCGAGTGAATTATCTCGAACAGATCGATGGGCATGGTGCGGTTTTACGTCTCATCCCTTTTAATGTGCTTTCCCTGAAAAAACTGGGTGCTCCTGAAACCCTCTGGAACCTACCCAGATATCGGGCAGGACTGGTGCTCGTGACGGGACCTACCGGGTCTGGAAAATCAACGACTCTTGCTGCCATTATTGATGAAATCAATCAAACGCAGGAACGTCACGTAGTGACCATTGAGGATCCAATTGAATTTGTGCATCAAAGTCAAAGAAGCGTTATTACTCAGCGGGAAGTGGGTGCGGACACGCCCAGTTTTTCTCGCGCACTCGGCGATGCACTGAGAGAAGATCCAGACGTCGTTCTGGTAGGCGAAATGCGTGATCTGGAAACCATCGCTTTGGCGATTACACTGGCCGAAACGGGTGTGTTGGTGTTTGCGACGCTTCACACCAACAGTGCGGCTAAGACGGTCGATCGATTGATTGATGTCTTTCCTGCAAAACAACAACAGCAGGTTCGCACCATGCTTTCGGAGTCACTCAGCTGTATTGTTGCCCAGCAACTATTGCGTCGCGCGGATAAGCCCGGTCGCATCGCGGCACACGAAATTTTGTTCAGTTCCAAGGCACTGGCCAGTGTCATCCGAGAAGGCAAAACCGAAAAGATAAATGATTTGATTCTTCAGGGGCGTAACCGTGGAATGATTGACATGGACACGACACTGAACGATCTTCTCCAGGCAGGCAAGATTAATGGTGAAGAGGCCTATATGAAGTCCCTGGATAAACAGCGTTTTGCTGAGTATTTCGAAGAAATTTCCGACGATCAACTTGACAGTCAGCGCCAGCGGGAAAAAGAAGAGACCCAAGCCATGGAAAGCCTGATGGAGTAGCGGATCAGGGGCTGGCTGTTACCGTTGGCATCGCAGGTTGTTGCGCTTGCGCGACTACTTCGTCTGCCAGTGCCGCATAATCGTGGGCACCGGATGATTCCGGAGCGTATTGACAGATTGCTTGCCCAAAACTCGGAGCTTCAGCCAGACGAATATTACGTCGTATTCGAGTTTCGAAAATCTGCGCACGTGACCAGGGTGTGTCCAGTTCTCTGGAATTTTCCAGAAAGCTGGTCAGGTCTTCGGTGACCTCTGCAGCCAGGCGAGTTCCTGTGTCGTACAGGCACAGTACTATGCCGCTTACTCGGAGTTTGGGATTCAGGCGACGTGCAACTAACGTGATCGTTTCAAGCAATTTGGATAGCCCGTGCAGGGCCAGGAAATGCGGTTGAAGAGGAATGAAAACTTCCTCCACAGCCGTCAACGCATTGAGTGTCAGCACCCCGAGAGAGGGTGGGCAGTCCATGATGGCGTAATCATAGCCAGATTCCTGGTCCAGATGGTCACGGAGAATGACTTCTCTCCCAACCATTCCAGCGAGTTCCATCTCTGCGGCGGCAAGATTGATATGTGAACCTACGAGCGACAGATTGTCTGAAACGTGCTGTCTGACATTACCCAAGGCAGCCGTGCCTGAAAAAACATCGTAGATGGATAATCCATCATGACTCGGCTCCGTTCCCAGGTGTAGCGTGGCATGCGCCTGAGGGTCGAGATCAAAAACACAGACTCGTTGGCCTTCCTGGGCCAGCGCTGCTGAGAGGTTAACAGCAGTTGCTGTTTTGCCCACCCCTCCTTTTTGATTTAGAACTGCAATCCTGCGCATCGGAACTCCCTTTCCGGCGCTAAAACTACCGAGGTAGCCAGCGTTATAAATGAAATCCAACCCTAGGCGCAGGATTATAGGTATTAGCAGTCGAGCGCTGCAATACAAGTATCGCCACTTCACAGTAGATGTTGAATAGCTGTCTACAGACGAAGGCAGCTCGGTTAACCCAAAACGGATAGCTGGGTAACGGCAATGTGCCCATCAAAACAGGTCCGGATGTCACAACCTTCTTGTCGAGATCGTTGATGGTAGTTACCACTGTAGGAATATTCTTGATCGTTGATGTCAAAATGAAGGGGTAGCGGAGAGGGGTCCAGTGGACAAAATGTAATGACAGGATCGGGGGCATTGTGATCCAGGTGAGGTAGATTGACATTCCAGAAGGTGCCAGGCTGATGAGGTCTGGCTATGAGACTTTCAATTACCGGTAAGGTCCATTTTTCGACTCGCTGCCAGTCGATCGCTGTGGCTTGTTTGCGATATTGAGACACGGCAATACCGGGAATACCATGGAAAGCACCTTCGCGCACCGCAGCAATCGTTCCCGAGTGAAAGGCATCAATTCCGAGATTGCCACCCTGGTTGACACCCGAAAAAATCCAATCCGGTTTCGTGGCCAGCTTGTAAAGGCCGATGCGCACGCAATCAGCGGGTGTGCCATCCACTGCATAGCAGTCTGTGTTACGGGTATGGACTGCAAAGGAACCATTCATCGTAACCTGATGACTGCAACCTGAGCGATGTTCAGAAGGGGCAATGACAATAGGGTCGCCCAGATTACAAACGGCTTGTTTTAGCGCTAACAGTCCTGCCGCATCAACACCGTCATCATTTGTTAAAAGTAGTTTCATGGACTATGGCTGTTGTCGATGTTCGGACTTTGACTTTGGGTGATACTTTCGGACAGGCGTTAGTTAATCAGTCACGAACGTGAATCACATCACCGACTCGGATTTGTCCACTGCGTACTACGCGGCCGCTGACTCCCCCGCGGCAGTCCGGTTCGAGCACCTTACGTAGACCTGGACAAATTTCGTCCATCAAAGCACAGGGGGTAGTTTCTGCCTTAATTTCCACTTCTGCGCTTCCAACAAGCAGTGTTTTTCCGATGGTCTCAGACAGTTGCAGGCCTTCAACCAAAATGTTGGCCCGACGTGCGTGCCAAGGGAGAGTAGAGTCCAGCTCCTGATTAACGGTTTCCCATTGTTCCCGGGAAAGGAGACTGACTCCTCGATCCACTTTAACCTTGCCGTTACCGGAAAGCGTGCTACCTTCCATAGCGTCCGCCTCTTCGATTTCTGTCATGGGGCCACGAGATTCACTACGGACGGCCAGGCCCAGTACTTTCCCAGAGATTGTTGTCATATTCATGAAAGATCCGTTTAAAGTGTCCCGTTAATGATGGTTGGGAAAAAAAAGGAGGTGACCTGCAGGTACCACTATTTCAGGGTGCTCAGAAAGGAAATTAGATCCGCTACCTGTTGTGCAGTCATATCCCTGAGTAATAGGTCCGGCATCAGGGATTGCTGAAGAGGGGTAACCTGTTCAAGGTCGTCATTGGCGATTTCCACGAGCTTGTTTTGGGCATCTTTAAGGATGATGCTGTCGGTATCGCGTTTGACAATAAGTCCGGAAAATACTTTACCCTCTATGGTCTCGATGAGATGGGCAACATACTTTTCTTCAATAACCTTGGATGGTTCCAGAATGGTTTCAAGAAGTTGTTCTCGCGAATGTTTTTTTCCAATTTTATCGAGGTCCGGTCCAATTTCTGTTCCCTGATTTGTGATTCGATGACAATTACGACACTGTACACCGGCCGTATTGAAGAAGACCGTTCGACCGCGCTCTATATTTCCTGACAAAGCGAGAATGTCTTCTGCGACGATGGCCGTTCCGAGCCGTTTGGTGCGTTCCCCCTCGGGAAGGAACTGTTCAAACAAATCCCTGATGTGACCTTCCGGATGTTGGGTTGCTCTGGTGATAGCGGTCTGTTTAACGGAGTCCGAAAGAGATTGCGAGCTAACTGCATGGAGCAGACTCATGGCTCCGCGTGTCGAAGCCAGCAATTGTTCAATGGTTTGAGTTTGCGCTTCCAGTCCGGGAGTCGGATCGAGTACTTTGATTAAATCGTCCACTGCGGTCTGGTCGCGTTTGGCGATATCCAAAACCGTTTCTTGCGTTTCTGATCCGGACAACTGTTCAATCCATGTGTGAAGAAGGGCGATTCCCTGTTTATCTACCATGCCGGAACCCAGTCGCGGCATTCTGCCGGAACCGACCGTAGACATCCTTAGCAGCGCAATGCTGCGATTCGGGTCACCCGCAGCAATGACTTCGGCATGCGGGAGATAAAAGGTACCTTGACCGGGGCGAACTCCGACCGTTCCTGTATCCGGAAGGGGGAGACTATAGAGAAACTGGAATTCAGCGTTGCCACCTCCCCACTTTCGATGGCAATGTGAACAGTTAGCATGGAGATAGCTACGTGCACGCGTGTCCACCTCTTCGGCTGCATTGCGGTAGTCGCTCAGTAACGGAAGTTGTTCAGCTGAAGCAGGCAACGGACTGCTGAACAATCCCAGTTTCTCCCAGGCTGTGAGTTGATTGACAACGTCCTGTGCGTACGAGTGTTCTTTGTTGAGTTGCAGCGTATTGATTCCCAGTACATACTTGGCTGCCATATTGTGGCAGACTGTACATTCTGCACGACTTGGGAAGTGCCATGTCTGTTCCCTTTTACCGCCAGGCGATTCGGCGTCGGTAATCTCAAAGGTCCGGTCCATGCCGCGGGTATCTTCCAGAAGAGTTGCGTCGTTTTGTTCGTCGTTCCAGATGTATGTATAACCTCTCCAGTACTGGTCTCCGACGTCTTCCGATCCGGTTAGGCGTTCATGATGCAGGATTCTTGTTTCCAATCTCCTGCGGCTGTCTGAATTCCCTTTTTCCATTTCAAGAAAAATGGTTTCGACAATGACGGTTCCATTGGGGAATTTCCATCCCGGTACCGCTCCCGGGGCGGGTTGTGGAAAGTCCATTGCTTCATACTCGATCTTGGAATCATTCGGCATGGCCAGATACCACTGTTTCTCAGCTCCATCGGACCATGATGGGGCAATCGTCGAATAGGGAATCAGCCCGGTTGCCGGAACAAGATCTCGGGTGGATGTAAACAGCCCGGTTTCGCTCAGTTTACGTGGAAAATCCGTGATCACATCAGCAACAGGATTGGCAACCAGTTCGTGAATACCACCACCCATGTGGTCGACCATGTAGAGCTCACCACTACGGTCCTGTGCAAAACCAACGAGACGTATGCTGGAATCCACCAGTTCTTCATGGTCCGTTACGGTGTCAGAGTTAGGATCGTGGTGTAAAGACCAGATTTTTCCGGTGTCATAGTCACCATAGATATACTTTCCGTAGAGTCCGTTAAGACGGTTTCCATGGTAGACATAGCCACCCGTGATGGATCGAAATTCAGAATGATTGTGTTCCACAATGGGTTGTAAAATGGAGGAGGGACCTCTGGGCCTCTCGGGTCGAAATGGATGACTGCCTTCGGAAACGCTCCATCCGTAATTCCCACCTTTTTCAATGAGTAAAATCATTTCCCAAAGATCCTGGCCGACGTTTCCAGTCCAAAGTTCACCGGTAAGGCTGTCAAAACTTAATTTCCAAGGCTGTCTAAGGCCATAAGCCCAGATTTCTCCACGTGCTTTTTCGGTACCTGCGAACGGATTGTCGTCCGGAATTCGATACGCCAACTGAGGTTGTTTACCTTGGACATCGATACGTAATATCTTACCTCGAACATCGGTTAGATCCTGGCCGGTCTGGTACAGGTCAGCAATTCCACTGCCATCACCGGTGGCAACGTAGAGATATCCATCGGGTCCGAATGCAAGACAGCCACCATTATGACCTCCTGAAGGCCATTCCATGATCAACTCTTCACTGGTCGGATCTGCCTGGAGTGGGTTGTTTTCTTTGGTTTTGAATCGAGCTAGTCGTGTACCGCGCGGTAATTCTTCCGTTGGATCAATCACGTAGGTGATATAGAAAATCCCATTGGTATGAAATTGTGGGTCGAGTGCCAAGCCGTAGATAACCTTACCCAAGTCCAGTAGCAGGTCCGTCTGGTTTACATTCGGGTCGTTGGCAAAAGAGTAAATCTTCCCGTATCGTTCTACAACATAAAGACGATCACTTTTTGGATCGGACTGCATGTCGAGAGGTTCTTCGAATTTTAAATGAGGGAAGGCACGTCGTGTGATGTAGGGTTTGGCGGGGTCCGGGCTTCCCTGGATGCGTGAGGTGGTCCAAAGTTGTCGTTTGTCCAGTCGAAAGGACGGTTCCTGGGAAGCGGGTTGATCTCCGGCAACAGCCACGGGTAGTGTGCTTTTGGCCAATAACATTAGAAAGGCGATAACGGTAATAATGAATACCCTGATACGCATGTCAAATCCTCTGGTGATAAATTTTCCAGGCAGATAAATGCCTTCGTATACCGGTTCTTAAAGGGCACAGGTGTTCCCTCGGTTCTCAGCGAGTATAGACGCTTATTCGGTGTGATCAAGGACGATTAGGTGATACCCCATATTCCCTGGGTTTCATGGAGATGAGGGTATTGTGTTTGTAAACTATGAACGAATAATGGAGTGTTGAGATCACCCTGATTTATGCCTTCCGAAAATAAACTACATGTTACAATCACGGGCACGCTAAGTGACCGAACCCGGAATAACATTTCACTGAAAACAGGAGAGATTTCCGATGCCTCGCTATAGTTTTATTGTGTTGGAACGCCTGGACTCGTTCCAATCTCCTGATGATTTACATAAGAAGCTGATTGACCTGAGTGAAGCGGGTTATGAGGGCGTGGAATTCAGTCTTACCGAGCCATCTGGAATCGATCTGGATCAACTCCAGTCCTGGACGGGGGATCTGGGGCTGGAAGTTCCTTCCTTTCTCACCGGAGAGGCCTATAACGATGGGCTGTGCCTGAGTTCTCCATTGGCATCCATTCGCCGGCAAACGGTTGAGCGTTTGATACGTTATGTGGATGTGGCAGACCGTTTTGGTGCCATCCTGGTAATCGGGCTGCTTCAGGGATTGCGTTCTGATGAACCAGATCCCGAAATAGCCAACGAAAGAATCGCAGAGTGCTTGCGCCAGGTAGGGGATGTGGCTGAAGCAAAGGGTGTCGATTGCGTGATGGAACCGGTTAATCATTTACAGGTAGGTTTTAATAATTCAGTTGATGAAGTGCTTCAGTTGATCGAAAAGGTAGGCTCCGGAGCGATTCGACCTATGGTAGATACCGTACACATGAATATCGAAGAATCCTCTCAGACTTCACCTATTGTTCGTTGCGGCGCGCAACTTCGGCATGTCCATCTTTGTGAAAGTAATGGCGCTCGTTTCGGTTCAGGACATGTTGATTTTTCTGCAGTGCTCCAGGCACTGAGCGAAATCGACTATACACATTTTGCTTCCGTAAAGGTGTACCGAAACCTTGCCTGGAAAGAGGCCGTGGACAGCAGCCTTAGATATCTGAAGAACCTGTAAATACGGGCTTCATTGGACAGACAAAAGATTCACACAGAGGACGGAACGGTGTCATTTGATTTTTCAGAAAAGGTTGTGATGATAACCGGTGCCGGCCGTGGAATCGGTCGAGGAGTTGCCGAAGGCTATGCCGTGAACGGAGCGCATGTTGTGCTTCTGGACCAAGATGCGCAGTCAGGAAAAGATGCGGTCAAAGACATTTGCAGTGGCGGAGGAAAGGCGCGATTCTGGCGCTGTGATGTGTCGATTGAAGCGGAAGTTGAAAAAGTGGTTGCAGAAGTGGTGGGACAATGTTCCCGCATTGATATTCTGGTTAACAACGCGGGGATCAATCGTCGTAGACCATTAATGGAGTATACCGAAGACGATTTTAATGAAGTGGTGGGAGTGAATTTTTTTGGCGCTTTTTGTGTGGCACGTGCAGTAGGCCGTCAGATGATGACGCAACGTGATGGAGTGATCATCAATATAGCTGCCCTCGGGGGCGGAGTTGTGGGACTAGGCCGAGGCACGGCCGTTTACTGCGCAACCAAAGGTGCGCTGGTTGCCCTGACACGTGATTTGGCCGCCGAATGGTCTTCCTTTGGCATTCGTGTTAATGCGGTCGCCCCTGGTTGGATCAAGACGCCTATGAATGCGCCTTTGCTTGCTCATGAAACCGCATCTCAGCGGGTTGTTGAGCGGGTTCCTCTCTCTCGCTGGGGAGAAGTGTCAGACGTGGTAGGTCCCGTAATGTTTCTGTCTTCTGAGTCAGCTTCTTATATTACAGGCCATGTTATTCCTGTTGATGGCGGAGCAGCAGCGATCATTCAATTGACAGATGACACCGTGATCCGATAACCAGAGCTTTGAACGCACCGGAGTCTTTTCTGTTCTGTAATGGTCATCCAATGGTCAGTCTATCTCGAATAGTATTTCTGACTTTCGGTTGCCGGTCTGAGTTGGAGACGGTTTTGTTAGCAGTAAGAAGTCTCAAGAGTTACGGTGTGGATGCCGGAGATCCCTTCAAGGACATGATGTACGTTACCAGGTCTGTAAATTCCTGCGCGGACAACTGGTCGACCAATCCGTCAGGCATGGTCGATTTCTGACTATTCATTTTTTCATCAATCGTGTTTTTAGGGATACGATTGATTTGTCCATTCGCATTAATTAATTCCAGCAACTGATCCGTTTCGCTTCGGATTAATCCGGTTAACACGGTTCCCTCAACGGTTGCCAGAATTACCGGTGTAAATCCGTTGGCGAGTCGCTGTGAGGGAGTGAGTATAGAACGGATCGCTTCTTCACGATTGTACTGATCGGCAAATCCTCTGAGATCGGGACCAACCTGTCCTCCTTGACCGTTAATCGAATGGCATTTTGAACAGGCAAGTCGCTGTTGATTGAAGAAGAGCTGCTTTCCTCGTTGGAGGTTCCCCGAATGTTTGGTGGCAAACCGCACCAGGGCTGTGGGGTCGGTTTTCCGTTCTGAACGTATCGCCACATGACCCGGTGGTGATAGTTGAGCAGCGAACCGCCAGGGGCCAATGCCATCATGACTTTGAATCAAGATACCATTACGACCCTTATTCAGTCGTAGGTGAATCACGTCCTCTTCTGGATTAAAAACACGTCCAGACCAGTCCCGGAATCGATAAACTTCTTGAGCGTTTACCCAGATTCGTAACGATCCGCTGGAACCAACCAGAAGAGTGGCATCCCTGTCGACATCAGACCAAACATAGGTGTGTGCGAAAACATTGATTCGATTGGAGTTGTTGCTGTCAAAACCAAACCGTTTTTCTCCAGTACGATAGTGACCGAGTTCGACCTTGGGCAGCGGCAGGGACTGATAACGATAACGCTTCCATCCAACGGGGTTACCATCGATTCCGCGGTGTGTGTCCGAATAGAGTGGTTCTGTTTTTCCAAATACATCAGCGGAAACTTCACGTGGAAAAGGACCGATGGTTTGCCAGCTTGTGAAAGGCTTGTAATGCGTCAGGATTCGGTCCATGACGGGTAATAAGTGATCCGGTATCCCTTGTTCAGAAATGAGTTTGTGTAGTTTTACAGAAATTTCATCACCTAAAGATTTCAGAGCGTTCAGACATCCTCTTCGGATTTCGAGATTGGCAGAGTCAAGGCCGGAGAGGTAAACATCCAGTACGTCGGCTTGAGGGACTTGTGTCAGTGCATGTATGGATAGTTCACGCAGTGGAGGAATCTTAACGAGTTTCAGGAGCTGGGGAATGGCTGTATGAGACGGCTGTACGATGGCGGCACGCAATGCGGCAAGGCGAGTGGTTTCACTATCGGATTGAAGTCCTCTTAGAATCATCGGTTCCAGGGTAGGGTGAGGTGTGCCAAGTCGTGTTATCGATTCGAGTGCCGCGTTCTGTAAAAGAGGGTTGTCCGATTCATTCAATACCAAAATGTTACAGGGTGTAAGCGCATTGCGAGACGCGAGTTCGGGTATCAGAGTTGCACGAATTTCAGGGGTGAGTTGCTTATTCTGGTAAAGGTGAATGAGAGTTTCCGTCGCTTCGGGAGCGGTCATGCGTAATAACCCGGTTAACGCTTTTTTGCGCAGTTCGAGGGATTCCTTCTGTTGCTGGACTATTTCTGTAAGGATGCCTCGAGTGGATGGGGATGCACTCCTGGAAAGAATAGAAATGGTTTTTTCTCGAATGCCGGAATCGGTTTCTGTTTCCAGGTGTTGAGTGAGTAAGGGGATGGCGTCGGGGCCGACTGTGGCAAGGGACGACACGATTACCATTCGGTCAACGGGGCTGCGTTTTTGGAGTTCCCGAGAAAGGGTCTGGATGATTTTGTTCATGGCTGAGGCCGACCAGGGTGTCGTGCGTTTTGGCTGTTCTCCGATAAGTGGATTGGTTCCAAACCAGGAATCATCCCAGGAAGGATACTGATAATAGAGCGCTGACAGCATCTGGAAAGCCGTGTGCCGCAGTTCCGTTGACGATGTTTCATTAATCACCATATTCCACGTGTCCACCACCTCTTCGGACCAGATGTCCTCCAGGAGCCAAAGCAGTGCTTGTTGTTTCTTGCCTCGACTTGTCAGGAGTTGTTTGGCGAGCAATGGAGCGTCCCAGTGATCGATTCGTTTGATCGCTTCACGAACTGACCAGGCCACCCATTCATCCGGATCGTCCAGGGCATCCAACAGAGGGGAAGTCGCTTCTGGAACAGCAAAACGTCCTAGCGCGATGGCTGCTTCCTTTCGTACGGAAGGAGATCCATCCTGTAAGTGAGCAATGATCTCTGGGACAAGGGAAAAGGCCTGGTGTCTGATACCAACTGCACGCAGGGCCTGTTTACGGATAGCAGGCGTTGGATCGTTGATTAAGCGTTTCATTACCTTGGTTACGGATGGCCCGCCAATGGCATCGAGAGCCCAGAGGGCGTGTTGTCTCGCCGTAGGTGATTGATTGGAAGTGGCCAGTTCGGTCAGACTGGAAATGGCCGTATAACCTTGTTTGATAAGAAATCGTTGTGCTCGAAGTCGCTGTCTATGAGCTGGGTGGTTCAATCCCTGAATGCCATCAGGAATGTGGTCAAGTGTTGCAATGTGAGGCTCCGGGCACATCGCATCCGCTCCTTCGTAATGCAGTCGGTAAAGGCGGCCTTTGGAAATACCACTTTCGAGTTTTGAAGGGAGGGCCCAATCCACCAGTAATATGCTGTTTCCGTCACCACCTACGTTGGCTGAAAATGGCCGAAAACTGGATAAGCTGCCTGCCCGGACGATATCGCTTCGTTTGTGCAGGCGATAGGTTGAGTGCTTGGCTTCAATTTCAAATCGAATGAGCGTTTGGAGTCCCCAGTCGGTAAAAAACAGGTTTTGTCTGAACTGCCGGGCGAGTCCATCTTCGTTAAAACAAAATCCCTGTGCGCCTGCGCCGCCAATTCGACCCGTTAGCACAGGTAGGGCGCGATGAGGCCTGTTTTGAAATTCGTAGGGATAACCATAGTGGCCACCATCTATGGTATGCACTACGGCATTGGGCCATTGCTTGGAATCGTCATCGTTGCCGTAGATGAAAGCATCGTCGTTTGGAGCGAGGGCAACGGACAAGGGGTTGCGAAGTCCGGAAGTAAATAACTCCAGGTCGCTACCATCTGGGCGGACACGAACGATACCACCACCACGTACACGAAGTTCGGTGCCATCGAGTCCACGCGCATGGGGGATCCCCTTATCTCCGAAAGTGATATAGAGAAAACCGTCCATTCCAGCGCGAATACCAGATGCAACGTGGTCATTGTAACCATTGAATGCGGGGTTTTTGTGTCCGAGTCCTGTAATCAAATCAACTCGTTTATCCGCGACACCATCCCTGTCCAGGTCGCGAAAAGCGCTGAGATAAGGCGAATGAACAACAAAAAGGGTATCGTCTATGTGTTCCAGTCCCATTACAGGGCCGAGGTTTTCGGCAAACATCTGTCGTACGGGTTTTCCATTTTTCAGCCGTAGCGTGATGATGTAGTCTGTTGGCTCCGTAGGCGGCCCATTCAGGTCCATGGGATCCTGTGCAAGGTAAATGACGCCCTCTCGGGTTTCTACAACGGCGGTCGGGGCATGAATAAACGGCGCCTCTGCGATTAACCGGATGGACCATCCCGCCGCGGTTTCCGGCAACGGTGGGGTTGATAAAGCTGGAGACTCAGCGTAAGAAGTGGAAGTAACCGCTCCGAGAATGAGTATTCCCATTGCACTTCGAAACAACAGCCGACTCCTTCCTTCGGTTCAACTCATGCCTGTCTCAAAAGGATGGCAGTGATTGCATGTTACGGTTCAGATGCACACACTCGTCGGTCCCAACAAGGGGAATGAAAGATGGGAATCGCAAGACACTAAACACGAATGGTCAACGATTATTCCGAAGCCGTGTCCGGCAGTTTCTTGAGAGCGATATTGCGAAATCGAACTCGGCTTCCCGGGTCGTGCTGTTGTAGTGCAAGGTATCCTTTTGAGAGGCGTCGTGGTCCAGCTGCCCCTACCGGCTCCGTATAATCAATCACAACCTTGTTATTCAGTCTGACGACGATGTTTTGTCCTTCTACTTTGATGTGGACGCGAAACCATTCATCATCCTGAACCGGTGAATCAAACAGTTTTACGACTGCCCAGAGACTACCTGTTTTGACCGGATCACGATGCGTATTATTGATTTGTACTTCATGTCCATCAAAGAACCAGCCTTCCTCATGGAATGCAATGTGAACGTAGATACCTGAATTTCCACCTTTGTTAATCATTACATCGGATTTCAGTTCGAAATTATCAAGTTCCTCCGTCACATAATAGAGATGGCTGCGCGAGCCGTGACCGCTGATTGCGCCGTTTTCAACCGTCCAGTTATCGGGTTGTTCATTGGCCTTCCAGCCTTGAAGCGTTTTGCCATCAAATATAGATTTCCATTCCTCAGTATTGTGCAAGGTCAGAGGAATAGCTGTTGTGTGAAGGCCTAGTGAGAAAAGACTGGCTAGCAATAAGTGTGTCATGACGAGATCCTCCGGGGGCGTTCGCGTTATGGTGGCTATATACGGTTTAGAGGGTGACTCTGCGTTCCTGCCGCTCGGCAACGAGCTTGCTACACGCCGTTACGTGTACCTGCACGCATGATGCCGGGCAACTACCGTTCAAAAGTGAAAACCTGTCGAGTTTGGGATAATCCGTTTGGATAGGAGTTGCCCAACCCGGGGACCACCATTGGCAGATCCTGCGTGAATGCTGGCAAGCGGTACTCAAGGTTCACACGCAACGGCGCATCCAGGTGCTTTCACGCTGGCGTTTTTCAATTCTTTTGTGCGATTTCCGGAATGGAGCCATCCGGAGACTCACGCCTGCTCTTTGTCTTCGTCTTTTTTCTCTTCAGCGTCTTTGTCTTCGTCTTTTTTCTCTTCAGCGTCCTTGTCTTCGTCCTTTTTCTCTTCAGCGTCCTTGTCTTCGTCCTTTTTCTCTTCAGCGTC